>JBLMXO010000115.1:0-6258 GCA_050257815.1 Actinomycetota bacterium | reverse complement strand
CCTATGCAACCGTCGGCATGGCGGCGCTTGCGGCATCGGTCGTCGGCGCCCCCTTCACCATGGTGTTCATCGCATTGGAAAGCACCGGCAATCTCGCGCTCACGGCTGCCGTGCTGACCGCCGTCATCATCTCATCGCAGCTCACACGAGAGCTGTTCGGCTATTCGTTTGCCACCTGGCGTTTCCATCTGCGCGGCGAGACGATCCGCAGTGCTGCCGACGTAGGCTGGATGCGCGACCTCACCGTCAGGCTCATGATGCGGCGCGGCGTGCCCACGGCGTCGGCCGATCTGCCGATCGCCAAATTCTGCGAATTGTTCCCGCTCGCGTCGGCCAAGCAAGTGGCGGCCATCGACAAGGACGGGCGCTACGCAGGTCTCGTCATCGTGTCGGAGGCGCATGAAGACGAGGAATCGCAACTTCCCGTCGAGACCCTATTGCACCACCAGAACCACATGTTGCTCCCCGAGATGAACATCAAGCAGGCGGTCCTGATGTTCGACCGGACCGAAGCAGAAACCCTTGTGGTGGTGGATTCACGCGCCGAACGTCACGTTCTCGGCTGGCTCAGCGAGGCATTCGCTCTCAGGCGCTATGCCGACGCCCTCGAGGCGAGGCGCCGGGAAGTGCTCGGGGATTGAGCCGCACAGAAAGTATGGCGATGACGCGGGGCTAGTCGAAGGGCTGCCCCAAATGGCCAAGGCCGACGTAGAACGCCCAATATTTGTTCCGAAACAAGGGCGTCTATTGTATGAGCCGTCTGTTGTATAACCTGTCGCGCCGGACTTGCCCCTTTTCGCGCGGCTCGCTAGACGATTGTGCCGAATTCTTGTGCGACGACCATTAGACCATCGGGAGCGTTCCAATGACCAAGATCTATCCCCAGCTAGACATCCCTGAGACCCTTGCCGCGGGCCCCGGCCCAGGAAATACCGACCCGCGCGTGCTCGAGCGCTTCGCCAAGACGGGCGTGGCCGACCACATGCAGAAGGACGTGCTGCGCGGCATGATCGAGGCCAAGGAGATGCTGCGCGAGCTGTGGGGGACCAAGAACGTCTATACCTATGGCGTCGCCGGCACCGGCTTCTCGGGCCTCGATTGCGTGCTGTCGCTCATCCTTCCGAGCGACAAGGTCGTGGCCTTCCCCAACGGCACCTTCTCCGGCATCGACAGTCTCACCATCCGCATGAAAGCCTCGACGGCCGAGGAACTCGCCGCCGACTCCCTCAACCCCAAGCCCAAGAGCGTCATCCTCGTCGAGACGCCGCACGGCCAGTCGGTCACCGGCGAGATCGTCGACAAGGCGCTCGCGCAGCATAAGCCGATGTGGGCGTTCATGGCCCATTGGGAGACGGGCTCCGGCCGCATCAACGACCTTAAGGGCTTCAGCGACGCTTGCCTGAAGCATGGCGTGATGGGCATTTGCGACGCGGTATCGAGCCTCGGCGTCGCCGATTTCAACATCGACGATTATCCGGGCGTGGTCGCCTGGGCCTCGTGTCCGCAGAAGGGCGTGCTGTCGCTGCCGCTCACCTATGCGCCGGTCAGCTTCACCGACAAGGCGATCGAGATGGTGAGGAAGCGCGGCTGCCGCACCTATGTGCACCACCCGATCCTCGACGCGCGCCACTGGGGCATCATCGACGGCAAGGACGCGGCGCCTGCCTATCACCAGACCCATTCCTGCTATGCGGTGGCCGCGTTCCATGAGGCGCTGCGCATCATTCTTTCCTATGGCCGCCGCCGCAAGGCCTCCGACTACGCCTACCACGAGAAGGCGCTGCGCCAGGCCGTCGAGGCCATGGGCTGCGAGGTCACCTCGAACATGCCGAGCCTCGTCGTGTGCAATCTGCCCGGCAAGCTCAAGGGCAAGGAGAAGGATTTGGTGCAGGGGGCGCGCGCGCAGGGCTTCGGCATCTGGCCGACGCTGTCGGAGCCGGTGCAGGTGCGCATCGGCATCCTCAATCAGCTGAGCCCCGAGCAGATCACCGAGATCGTGAGCCGCTTCGCCGACGCCATGCTCGCCATGGGCGCGGAGTTCGACAAGCAGAAGGTGATGAACCAGCTCAAGTCGTACTACGCCAAGGCGGCGTAGGCTCTTCCCCCAGATCCACAAACGACGAAGGCCCGGCTCATTGCCGGGCCTTCTTCATTTTGACCTGGGTCTGCTGGTCCGGGGCGGGCTGCTCCTTCCGCGTGAGGCGGAGCAGAAGGCGAAGCGCGAGCCACAGAAACAGGACCACGAGCAAGAGCGCGATCAGCGGCGCAGCGATGGCGAGGATCGACACGAGCAGGGACCCGCCGAGCTCGGTGGTGGCGACGACAGGGTTGCCGAGCCCGCCGGTGAACACGGTGGATTTGGCGCGCAGCAATGCGGTGGTGCTTTGGATGACACCGGCGATCCCGCCGCCGGCGATGATCGCGGTGGCCCATTTCACCATCGGCGGGAGATCGGTGATGACGGCGGCCGAGACGACCGTGCCGGCCACGAGCGCGGCCGGCGTGGACAGCGTGTCGAGCAGATTGTCGACGCCCGGGATGTAATAGCCGAGGATCTCGGCGAGCGCGGCCACTCCGAGCAGGACGAGGGCTGACGGCGTTCCGAGCCAGGCGAAGCTGTCGGCAAGGTGGAGATGGCCGGTGTTGGCGGCGATGCTCACCACCAGCATCGGCAGGAACACGCGAAAGCCGGTCGCCGCGCCAAGACCGATGCCGAGCGCAACCGACAGAGCAATGTCGAAATCCGACACTAAGCCCTCATCAATTTTCTGTCGCCGAGCGCGTGAGCAGGGGCGCTCTGATCATTCATGCGCTGCCGCTTCGCTGCTTGAGCGCGAGCATTCATGCGCTACCGCTTCGCTGCTTGGGTGCAAGCGCATCACGGTTCGACGCAGGTGGCAAAGACGTGGAACCCGGGAGCCCTCAGATGCTCGTCATGCTGCAACGCCGCCCGCGCGTCGCGACAGGCGATCATGGTGGTGAAATCGATCACCGTGGTGGTCGCCGCGCTGCCGGTGGTTCCTGCAGCGCCATAGATGGCGAAGATGAGCATTCTGCGTCCCTCGGACTCGGCCGCGTGAGCCGGATGAAGCGCAAATCCGCAGAGGAAAAGAGCAAGAACGAGACGCGTCATTGTATCCCCCATACTCTGTTACGAGCCTACCTGTCAGTTGCGTCCTATCGCGCTCATAAGCATACACATTTGCCGGGCCGGAGGGGAGCGCAAGGGCAGCATCATGCGCCGCAGCATCACGTGAATCCCACGTCCCCGCTAAATTTTGGCCACAACTGAACCCGACAGTCGCTCTCGTGCGTTGTCCCTTCGAGGGAAGACGAGGGACGTTCGGGGGAAGTCTATGATCGATCTTTATCGGCTCCTTGGCCTTAAGCGAGGCGCAAGCAAGGATGAGGTGCGCAAGGCCTACAGGCGCAAGGCCAAAACCTCGCATCCCGATACTGGCGGCTCGGCCGAAGCGTTCAGCGCGCTCACCATGGCGCATGAGGTGCTGTCAGACCCCAGCCGGCGCGAGAAATACGATACGACCGGCGAGATCGAGCAGAAGAAGCCCAACAATTTCGACGGCAGCGCGGTCGAGGTCATCGCCCAGAAGCTCGGGCTCATCATCCACGCAGAGCACGAACTAACAGGTATCGACATTGGCGCGCTGATCGAGCAGTCGATCCGCGAGGACATTGCGCGGCGGCAAGCGTCGATGGCCGAGCAGGCTCGCGCCATCGAGCGCGCCGGCAAGCTGCGCGCGCGGGTGAAGCGCAAGGCTGATGGAGCCGACAACATGGTAGCGCGCGTGCTCGAATGGCACGAGCGCTCGAGCAAGGACCACATCAGGAAGAACGAGGAAGCCGTCTCCTCGTTGGAGCGGGCACTCGAGATGCTCGACGGCTATCTCTTCATCGACGATCGTCCGCCGGTCGAGGTCGAGGCAGAGGACCAGGTCGCTGCGGCTTTGCGCGACACGATCGCTACGTTGGACGAACTCGCCGCGATCCTCGCCGCTCAGCCGAGGGAAGCGGCAGTCGGCTAAGCCGGGCCCAGTCTTTATCCGCATCTGGTTCGGAACCGCTCGGGCCTTGCCGCGAAAGCCCGAATCATGCGAGAACATAACAAGAACATACTCACGGATGATTGGAGAGGCCGTTGCCATGGCAAGAATCGCGGCAGAGCGGATGCAAACTCACGTCACCGTAGGCGTGGTGAAGGTGAGGCGGCGTGCGCCATCGCATGTCCGGTTCTGGGCGCTTGACGGGACGATGCGCGTGGTGATCGAGGCCGACAGCGAGGACGACGCGCGCTGTCTCTGCCACGACATGCAATTCGAGTTCATCGCCCTCTGCGACTAGGGGTTACTTCTTCCCCGATCAACCGAGTGGCTGCCGCTGTGTTTGGCCGCAATCAATTGACCTCGCGGGGATTGGCCTGACGCCAATCGGAGGGGCGGTCGAATGTCCCCCGCCAGATGCCGCGCTTGGCCTCCTTAGCCTCGGCCTCGGCGGCCTGATAGGGATCGCCTGAAGGCCCGGGGAGATCGATGGCGTAGCCTTGGCGCACCATCTCCTCGCCGAGATCGGGGATGCCTTGCGCGCTACAGACGGCGACGATGCGGCCATAGGTATCGGTTGCGCGCTGTTCGCAATTCACGCCGCCAGCCTTCATGAGTGTGGTGAGCTTGGCCTTCGCCGCGCGGCCGCAGAGCCAGGACTTGCCGCTTGCGTCCTTGCAGCTCTGCTTCAGCTCTGGCGCATCGATGCCGAAGATTCGGTACTCGTCGCCGTTGCCGGCGCGGATGGTGTCGCCGTCGACCGCGCTGACCTTCGCATCAGGGCCGAAGGCTGGCGGCTTGTAGCTGCAGTAGTGCTCGATGAGGAGGGCGATGACCACGACGAGCACGAGCGCGATCAGCTTTCCGATCGACTGGGCCAACGCCCGAGACGACTTGGCGCTCTCCTTAGCGTCATCATCGGCGCCGGTCTTGCTCTTACCGTTCTGGTCCTTGCTCGTGGTCACGAGTGCAGCAGGTAGCGCAGATTCGGGGTTGTCGCCATAGTCGGGTCAATCGGCGATGAGCCCGGCGCGGACGCCGGCAAGCGCCCGCAACTGCTCTTCGCTCAGCGTCGGGAATTGTGGGTCGATCGCCTTGATCCGGTCGACGATGGCTGCCGCCACGACGATGCGAGCGAACCACTTATGGTCGGCAGGGACGACGTACCAGGGCGCGTCCTCCGTCGCCGTGCCGCAAATCATCTCCTCATAAGCCGACTGGTACTGGTCCCAGAGGTTGCGCTCGCCGATGTCGCCGGCATTGAACTTGTAGCGCTTGGCGGGATCGTCGATGCGCTCAAGCAGGCGCTTCTGCTGCTCGGTCTTCGAGATGTTGAGGAACATCTTGATGACTGCCGTCCCGTTGCGCGCGAGATGGCGCTCGAAGTCGTTGATGTCCTCAAAACGCTCGGTCCAAATGTTCTTGGTGATGAGCTTGGGCGGCAGCCCTTGATGATCGAGAATCTCTTTGTGCACCCGCACCACCAACACTTCCTCGTAATAGGAACGGTTGAAGATGCCGATATGCCCGCGCCTCGGCAGCGCGACGGCGGCGCGCCAGAGGAAATCGTGGTCGAGCTCGAGCGTACTCGGCTGCTTGAAAGGATGCACTTCGCAGCCTTGCGGGTTGACCCCAGACATCACGTGCTTAATGACGCCGTCTTTGCCGGCGGCGTCCAGGCCTTGCAGCACGACGAGGATCGCCCATTGGTGCTCGGCGTAGAGTCGTTCCTGAAGGCTTGAGAGCTGCTTCACACCGTCGGCGAGTAAAGTCTTGGCCTCGGTCTTCTCGATGTCGAGTCCGCAACGGTCGTCAGGATCAAACCGCGAAAGCTTGAAACCACTTCCGGTGGTAATGCGGTAGTGCTTGAGAACGTCGGAGGCGAGGATTGTTGCTCCCATGGGATCCGGAGACGGGGGTAGGCGCCCGCGTCAGTTCCCGTCGATGCGTTTGCCGACGATAGCGATCGTCTGCTGGTAGACCTGCGCCGCGTTCCAGCCCTGGATCGCCGCGAAGTTCGGCTCGCCGGGCTGATAGCCCGCGCCTCTTATCCAGCCGTGACCCTTGAGGAAATTCGCGGTCGAAGCGAGAGCGTCGGCCTTGCTGTTCAGATTGATGGCGCCGTTGCCGTCGCCGTCGACGCCATAGAGCAGAATGTTCTTGGGCAGGAACTGGGTCTGTCCGACTTCGCCATGCATCG
>JBLMXO010000114.1:0-2666 GCA_050257815.1 Actinomycetota bacterium | reverse complement strand
GCTTGCTGGCGCCAGCAGCCACGTCAGAGACGAGGCATCGCCGGAAACGAAGGAGCAATTGCGGTCGCAGTCCCCGCCCGGTTTCCACCAGGGGGTGAAGTGCTTGTGTCCGCCGAATTGCTCGATCGAGACCGGCCGTGCGCGCGACCAGACGGGTTTCAGAATGCCGTTAGTGATCAGACCCGGTCCGAGCGCGTAGGAGACAAGAAGGAAGAATGCCACGGTAGGGCGCATCAGCATTGGCCATGTCGGGAAGGCGAGCTTGATTAGGATGGGCGCCGCGGCGGCAATGAGGATTAGCCACACGAGCCAATCGGCAAGTTCACGAAGGTCATTGGGCAGCGCCTTCGTCGCATAGGGAAAGCGCCCGGTGGCCGGATCGAAGAACTGCCGCGCAATGGCGATATCCCATTGCGGAAAGAGTGCGAAGAGAAGACCGATGATCCCGCCAACCACCAAGGCGGCGAAGACCCAGTTCCGGTTCAGTTCGAGGTTCACCTAGAGCGCGGCCTCGAGCCGCTTGAGAGCCTGCTCGAGCTTGGCGGCGGTTGCCTCGGCTTCGCTCCTTCGCTCGCGCTGCTCCTCGACCACGTGCTCTGGCGCTCGACTGACGAATTTCTCGTTGCCGAGCTTGGCGTCGATCTGCCGGATCTCAGAGCCGACCTTGTCGATCTCGCGCTTCAGCCGCTTCTGCTCGGCGTCGATGTCGATGATGCCGGCAAGAGGAAGCGCAAGTGTCGCCTCTTCGAGCACGATTTGCACGGCTCCTGCCTGGGGACGTCCGTAGTCGATCTTGTCGAGGCGCGCGAGCCGCATCAGCGTCTCCTGATGGCGGGCGACGCGCGCCTTGGTCTCATCAATTGCGCCGGCAATCGTGAGCGGCACCTTGGCGCCGGCCGGCACGTTCATCTCGGCACGCACCGAGCGCACATCGGTGATGAAACGTATCAGCCAGCCGATCTCAGCGTCTGCTTGCGCATTCTCGAGCCCCGCTTGCCCGGGCCATGGCGCAAGCATTAGGAGGCTCCCCCGCGCGCTCACCTCTTCGGCGAGCTTCGCCCAAAGCTCCTCGGTGACGAAGGGCATGAAGGGATGAAGCAAGAGAAGCGCGCGATCGAGGACGAAGGCGGCCATGGCGCGCGTCTCGGCGGTGGCTTTGTCATCGCCTCCCGACAGGATCGGCTTGATCAGCTCGAGATACCAGTCGCAATAGACATGCCAGATGAAGTGATAGATGGCGCCTGCGGCCTCGTTGAAGCGGAAGGATTCGAGCGCCTCCGTCACGGCGGCGGCTGTCCGCTCGCTCTCGCCCGCGATCCAGCGATTGACGGTGAGCTTGGCAGAGCCGGGCGCGAAATCGGATCGCGGGCGGCAGCCGTTGATCTGGGTAAAGCGGGCCGCGTTCCACAGCTTGGTGGCGAAGTTGCGATAACCTTCGACGCGACCGTGGCTCAGCTTGATGTCGCGCCCTTGCGCCGCCATGGCGGCGAGCGTGAAGCGCAGCGCGTCGGCGCCATATTTGTCGATCAGCTCGAGGGGATCGATGACGTTCCCCTTCGACTTCGACATCTTCTGGCCCTTCTCGTCGCGGACGAGCGCATGGATGTAGACGTCGCGGAACGGCACCTCCTCCATGAAGTGCAGTCCCATCATCATCATGCGCGCGACCCAGAAGAAGATGATGTCGAAGCCGGTGACGAGGACGTCGGTCGGGTAATAGCGGGCAAGCTCGGGCGTCGTATCGGGCCAGCCGAGCGTCGAGAACGGCCACAGCGCCGATGAGAACCACGTGTCGAGCACGTCCTCGTCGCGCTTGAGGAGAACGTCCTTGCCGTAATGCTCTTTGGCGAGCGCCGAAGCGCCCTCTTCGTCCTCAGCGACGAACACCTTGCCATCGGGCCCATACCAGGCCGGAATCTGATGGCCCCACCAAAGCTGGCGCGAGATGCACCATGGCTGGATGTTCTCCATCCAGTGAAAGTAGGTCGTCTCCCAAGTCTTCGGCACGAAAGTGGTGCGGCCGCGATTGACCGCGTCGATCGCCGGGCGAGCAAGAGTCTTGGCATCGACATACCACTGGTCGGTGAGGCGGGGCTCGATCACGGCGCTCGAACGGTCGCCATGCGGCACAACATGGGTGTGCGGCTCGATCTTCTCCATCAGCCCCAGAGCCTCGAGCTTGGCCGCGATCATCTTGCGCGCGGCGAAGCGGAACACGCCGTTGAACTCGAGGATGGTCGACTTGAGCTCGGCGCTCGGCTCGACGCCGCGCGTGAAGTCAGGATTGGGATCGAGCAGAAGCTTGCCCTCGGGCCCCATGATGTTGACCATGGGAAGGTCGTGGCGCTTTCCGACCTCGAAGTCGTTGAAGTCGTGTGCCGGCGTGATCTTGACTGCGCCAGACCCCTTCTCAGGATCGGAATATTCATCGGCGATGATGGGGATGCGCCGGCCAACGAGCGGCAGGATCACATTTTTGCCGACGAGATGCTGGTAGCGCCGATCGTCGGGATGGACGGCGACGGCCGTGTCGTCGAGCATGGTCTCGGGCCGCGTGGTGGCGACGACAATGTAGGCACCGTTGCCGCCCTCGATCGGATAGCGCAGATGCCAAAGATGGCCTTTGGTCTCGATCGGCTCGACCTCGAGGTCCGAGATCGCGGTGA
>JBLMXO010000113.1:0-4793 GCA_050257815.1 Actinomycetota bacterium | reverse complement strand
AACGAGCTCGAGGATTGGCTCTCAGGCATCACCGAGCTGCAGCCGGCCGATGCCGCTGCCGCCGGCTCTATGCCGCCGCAGATGAGATTCGCGATGATGGACATGCAGCGCTCGCTCGCCGATCTCAGCGAGAAGGTCGAGCTCAGAGTGCTGAACGACAACACCAGCGATGCGGTGAAGGACTTGGCACAAGGCGTCGACAAGCTGATCCGCCAGATGCGCGCCGAGCAGAAGGTCGTGCGCGAATGGGCCGACGAGCAGGCCCAGCAGCAGCAGGAATTGGCCGCCGTGCTGCGTCAGATCACCGACCAGTCGCCCGTGCCGGCGCGGGAGGAACAGGGCTAAATGGCTCTCGCACGCGCGCGCCGCGGACGTTACCAGGCCAACTATTGGCCGGGCTTCGTCGACATGCTCTCCACCCTCTTGCTGGTGGTGACCTTCCTCATGTCGCTGTTCATGGTCACCAACTACGTCGTCACCCAGACGGCGAGCGGCAAGGACACCATGCTGTCGCGCCTCAACCGCCAGCTCTCCGAGCTGACCGAGCTGCTCGCGCTCGAGCGCTCCAAGAAGGAATCGGCCGAGGACACGCTGCAGGCATTGCAAGCGACGCTCGGCGAGAAGGACAAGGAGAACGCGCGCCTGACCGGCCTCCTCGGCGACGCAGGTGGCAAGGCGCAAGGCGCCGAGGACAAGGTGAGCGCCCTGAACGGAGAGCTCGACACCCAAAAGAAGATCACCAATGACGCGCTGGCCAAGGTCGAGCTCCTGAACCAGCAGCTTGCGGCACTCCGACTCCAGCTCACCTCTCTGCAGGAGGCGCTCGATGCCTCGGAGGCAAAGGACAAGGACAGCCAGGCCAAGATCGCCGATCTCGGCCAGCGCCTGAACGTCGCGCTCGCCAAGAAGGTGCAAGAGCTTGCCCGCTACCGCTCGGATTTCTTCGGCAAGCTGAAAGAGGTGCTCGGTGACCGCGCCGATTTCGAGATCGTCGGCGACCGCTTCGTATTTCCCTCGGATGTCTTGTTCGATTCAGGATCAGCGGAGTTGAAGCCTGGGGCGACGGCGCAACTCGACAAGCTTGCCTCGGCGTTGAAGGAGGTCCAGAGCAAGATCCCGCCTGATATTGCCTGGGTCATGCGCGTCGACGGCCATACCGACATTCACCCGATCTCGACGCCGGAGTTTCCCTCCAACTGGGAATTGTCGAGCGAGCGAGCGATCTCGGTGGTGCGCTATCTCATGCAGCAAGGGATTTCGCCGGAGCATCTGGTGGCCGCGGGCTTCGGCGAGTTCCAGCCGATCGACACCGGCACGAGCGACGAGGCCCTTGCCAAGAACCGCCGCATCGAGCTGAAGCTCACCGAACGCTAGCTGAGAGTCACTCGGCGGCGGCGTCGGGGGCGAATTGCAGCTCCGCCAGCCGCTTGTAGACGCCGCCGTGGGCAAGCAGCGTCTGGTGCGTGCCCTCCTCGACCAGGCGTCCATGGTCGAACACGAGGATGCGGTCGGCGGAGATGACCGTCGCCAAGCGATGGGCGATGACGAGCGTGGTGCGGCCCTCCATCACCTTGTCGAGCGCGCGCTGCACCAGTGTCTCGCTCTCCGAGTCGAGTGCGCTCGTCGCTTCGTCGAGAAGAAGGATTGGCGCGTTGCGCAACACCGCGCGTGCGATGGCAATTCTCTGGCGCTGGCCTGCCGAGAGGGTCACGCCCCCTTCGCCGAGCATCGTGGCATAGCCTTGCGGCAGCGCCGTGATGAAGTCATGCGCGAAGGCGGCCTTGGCCGCTTGTTCGATTTCGGCCTCGCTCGCGCGCTCGGCGCCATAAGCGATATTGGCGGCGATAGTGTCGGCGAACAGCGCCGTCTCCTGAGGCACGAGCGCGAAACGCCGGCGAAGCGCCGCAAGATCGGCCTCGTTCACCGGCACGCCATCGACCTCGACCTTCCCGAGGTCTGGATCGTAGAAGCGCAGCAAGAGCGCGAAGATCGTAGTCTTGCCCGCGCCCGAAGGTCCGACGAGAGCGACGCGTTCGCCTTTCTTGACGCGGAAGCTCACGTGGTCGAGCGCATTGGTTTCGGGCCGCAAGGGATAGGAGAAAGTGACATTGGCGAAATTGATCTCTCCGCGCGGCGGCTCGGGCAGAGTCTTCGGCTGCGCCGGCGATTTGATCTCGGACTGGACCGCAAGCAGCTCGCCCAGGCGCTCGGCCGCGCCCGCCGCCTGGTTGATCTCGCCATAAACTTCGCTGAGCTCGCCGACCGAGGCCGCGGCAAGGAGAGCGTAAAGCACGAACTGGCCGAGTCGCCCGCCGGTCATGGTTCCCGCGAGAACGTCCTGCGCGCCGTACCACAGCACACCGACGACGCTCGCGACGACGAGGAAGATGGCAATTGCCGTGAGCACAGCGCGTGACTTTGCCCTGGCATTGGCTGCGGCGAAGGACCGGTCGACCGCCTCGCCGAAGCGAGCGGCCGCCGTCTTCTCTTGGGTGAAAGCTTGCAGCACTCTGACCTGGCTTAAACTCTCGCTCGCGTAGGCCGAGGCTTGTGCCAGAGTGTCCTGCGCTTGACGCGAGAGCGCCCGCACCGAGCGCCCGTAGGCGACGAGGGGCAGGATGATGACGGGAATGGCGATCACCACGGCGAGTGAGAGCTTCGGGCTCGTCACCACCATCATCGCCACCGCGCCGATGAGCAGCAGCAGATTGCGCAATGCCTGGGAGATGACCGTGCTCGCCGCAGCTTTGACCTGCGTCGTGTCGGCGGTCAGCCGCGACATCACCTCCCCCGAATGCGAGACTTCGTAGAAGGCAGGGCTGAGACCGGTGAGGTGCTCGAACACGTCACGCCTGATATCAGCCACCACGCGCTCGCCGAGCCAATTGACGCAATAGAAGCGCGCGGCGCTCGCCAGGGCGAGCACGAGGCCGACGCCGACGAGAGTGGCGAAATATTTGTTGATCAAGCTCGGATCGATGCCGGAGAAGCCGAGATCGATCATGCGCCTCACCGCAAGAGGGACGGCGAGCGTCGCCGCGGCAGCGACGAGGAGGGCAAGCAGGGCGGCCCCGAGCATGCCCTTGTGGCCCAGGAGATAAGGCTTGAGCGCCAGCAGCGGGCGAAGCGAGCGGCGTTGTTTTCCGTCTTCGCGCTCGGGCGTGTCACCCCTGGGGGCTTGCCGGTCGGCGCCTTCGCTTGTTGGTGTTACAAGTTGCACAATCAGCCCAGCTGGATTTTCGAAGGCCAGACTTTACGGGCCTTGGCGCGCTGCGCAAAGGGTTTATGGCCGCGCCCTTCCGGCGCAGCCTTGTCCAGCCTCGCTAGAAGGCGCGTTATGGTAACGCCGAGAGGCTCAGGAAGGCGCGCCAATGCCGGATGTAAACATTCCGTCTGATCGTGAGAAGGCGCTAAGGGACCTATTTCGCGTTGGCCTTTTCCTGAAGGCAGCACATAGCCTCATTGAGCTGGCGAGCGGAGTTGCCCTCTATCTTGTGGCGAATGAATCAATTCTATCACTCACCCGAGCCTTGACGCGTCATGAGCTGCTCGAAGATCCAAATGACGTCGTAGCGACGTTCCTGCTGCGAACCGCAGAATCTCTATCAATTGGCCGAAAATCTGCCGCGGTGATCTATCTTCTTAGCCATGGAGCGGTCGAGCTGTTTCTGGTTGTCATGGTGCTGCGGGAGAAGCCTTGGGCTTACCCGCTCTTTATGATCGCACTTGGCTGGCTGATAGCCTACCAGACGTATCAGCTCTCGTTAGGATGGTCGCCATTGCTTATGGCGCTAACTGCATTCGATCTTATGGTGCTCGTACTCACTTGGCATGAGTACCGACAAGCTCGTTCGCGGTGGGCGTTAGGCTGACGGCTTGCGCAACATTGGCGCTCCGGCGCAGCTTGTGCGCGCGGTTAAGTTGCTTTATAGGCTCGCCCCAAGAAATCCCACGCATTTGCAAGGCCGGACGCCATGAAGAAAGACATGCATCCCGATTATCACCGCATCAAGGTGGTGATGACCGACGGAACCGAGTTCACCACCTACTCGACCTATGGCGCCGAGGGGGACACGTTGAAGCTCGACATCGACCCCAAGACCCATCCGGCCTGGACCGGCGGCAGCCATCATTTGATGGACCGCGGCGGACGCCTGACCCGCTTCAAGCGGAAATATGAAGGCTTCCTAAAATAGCCTGACGGCTTAGCCGGAGGCTCAAGCTCTATTCCTGTGGGCCGAAGGCGGCGCGCAAGCGCGACATGTGCGAGTGGAGCGGATTGTCGACCTCGCCCGCCGGCGCCATTTCCTTGAAATCGAGCATTTGATCGAGGCGGATCACCCGCTCTTGCAGTTTCACGCTCTGCTCGATGAGCTCGCGGAGGCGGGTCGGCAACTGGCCGAGATCGCGCACCGGCTGCTCGGCGCCGGCGACGGGAAGCTTGATCTTGCGCTGCTCCTCGACGGCCTGCTCTTGCGTGAGCTCACCCTCGCTCACCGCGCGCCTGATCAGGAGCCAGGACGCGAGCTGCATCAGCCGTGTGGTGAGCCGCATGCTCTCGGTGGCGTAAGCGAGCGAATGGGGAGGTTTCAGCTTCCGCGCTTCTTTGCGGCCCTCGCCGTCGAGATAGGTCGCGGCGGCTTCGACCAGGGCCATGCCTTCGCGGAACACCGACTTGAACTGATCTGAGCGAGCGAACTTCGCGCCGAACGAAACCGTTACGTTTTCGTCACGATCTC
This sequence comes from Actinomycetota bacterium, assembly GCA_050257815.1. Classification (GTDB taxonomy): domain Bacteria; phylum Pseudomonadota; class Alphaproteobacteria; order Rhizobiales; family Methyloligellaceae; genus Methyloceanibacter. Next base: position 54 of record JBLMXO010000113.1, on the reverse strand, counting down.
CGCTTCTCGACTTCCCCGCCATCGGCCAACCCCCTTAACCCGTGCCCGGCGGCA
>JBLMXO010000112.1:0-8122 GCA_050257815.1 Actinomycetota bacterium | reverse complement strand
GCGACAAGCACACGGGCTGATGCGCTGCTCGACGAGATGGTCGAGTTCACCGGTCAGGTCTTCTTCATCGACACCAAGGTGCCGGCCGTCGTGATCGGCGCGGTTCGCAACGGGGAGATGTCGGTCAGAGGTTTCGGCGAGCGCGCCGGTCCCGGCAGCCCTGCCCCGGACGGCGACACGATCATGCGCATCGGGTCGATCACCAAGGCCTTCACCGGCGACGTGCTCGCTCATCTCGTGGCTCAGGGCACGGTGGGGCTGGCTGACCCGCTGACCAAGTGGGAGCCCGATCTTGGCTCCGGCGTGAACGGGGAGTTGGATAAAGTCACGCTGCTCAACCTCGCCACACATTCGGGCGGCTTCCCACGCGAAGTGCCTCACGAGCCGGGCCCCAACACCGATCCATTCTCGACCATCACGCGCGATGCGTTCGCCGGCTGGATCAAGAAGGAGCCGCTCCTGTTCGCACCTGGCTCGTCCATCCTCTATTCGAATTTCGGCTTCGACCTGCTCACCATGGCCATGTCGTCAGCCGCCAAGAAGCCCTATCGGGACCTGCTTAGGGAGAACATCACCGGCCCACTCGGCATGAAGGACACGGGCTTCACCCTTACCGATGAGCAGAAGACGCGCCTCATGGTTGGCCAAGGCTTCGATGGCGAGCCGATGCCGGACGTGCCGACTGGCGACGTCGTTGTCGGCTCGGGCGGGATCTACTCGACCGCCAATGACCTTCTGAAATGGATGAAGTGGCATCTCGACCGCTTCTCACCGGACGATGCCGAGGCGCGGACGCTCGACCATGCGCTTTATCTCAACCGCGACGGGCTCAAGACCGTGTCCGGCATGGACGAGTCGGGTCACATGGACGCGATGGGGCTTGGCTGGGTCGGCATGATGGCCAAGGACGACCGGCCCTTCATCCTGCAAAAGGCGGGCGGACTCCAGGGCACCTTTACCTACATCGCGTTCGCGCCGGCCCGCAACACGGCCGTGTTCATCGCCATCAACAAGTTCGATTTTAGCGCCGCCCTCGCCATGGGGCAGTTCGCCAACGAGCTGCTTGAGCAGCTCGCGCCGCGCTGATCCAAGGACCAGCGCCTCAAGCGGCGTGGGAGGCGGCTTCCTCGGTGAGCACGGCATAGAGCGCCGCAGCATCCTTTGACGCGCGAAGCTTTTCGACCGCGCTCCCCTCGCGCAACAGGCGCGAGATGCGGGCCAAGGCCTTGAGATGGTCGGCGCCAGCCCCTTCGGGCGCGAGCAAAAGGAACACGATATCGACCGGCTCGCCGTCGACGGCCTCGAAATCGATCGGCTCGGCCAATCGCGCGAAGATGCCGACGATGCGCTTCAATCCAGTGAATTTGCCGTGCGGGATGGCGATCCCCTGGCCGAGCCCGGTCGAGCCCAGGCGCTCGCGCTGCAACAGCACGTCGAAAATGTATCGCTCCTCAAGCCCGGTGATCCGTGCAGCGCGCGCGGAAAGCTCCTGAAGGAGTTGCTTCTTGTTCTTCGCCTTGAGCGAGGGAATCACCGCCTCGGGCGAGATGAAATCACCTAGCTGCATTGACTTACCCATCCAATGTTCGGGAAACGAGCCGTGTTCGCACCTAGCGATGAGTGCGCGCTTTCCTGGCTTTCGGACGCGCCTGCGCTTCCTTGCTTGCGCGCACGCTCTTTTTCCGCGCTACCGCCTCGCTGCCCAGTGGCAGCGCAGGATCGATCCAACCGATATTGCCGTCGTCGCGCCGGTAGACCACGTTGATCTCGCCGTGGCTTGCATTGCGGAAGACGACAAAAGGCTGGTCGGAGAGGTCCATCTGCATCACGGCGTCGGCCACTGCCATCTCGTGCACCGGAGTCTTGGCTTCGGCAATGATGATCGGATTGTCCTCATCGCGTTCCTCCTGCTCCTCTTGCGAGGCTTGGATGACGTAAGACACGGCTTCCGTCTGTTTGCGTGGGGTCTCCCCGGTCCCATGCCGTTTGAGCCTAGACTTGTAGCGGCGGATCCTCTTCTCGAGACGCTCGCAGGCGCGATCCGCGCTCTGATAGGCGTCAGGCGCCAAACCTTGCGCCTCGAGGCTCAGGCCCTGCCACAAATGAATCGTGCAGTTGGTCTTGAACTCCCCGTGCTCCTTTTCGATGCGCACATGTCCCTTAGGCTCGTTGCCGATGAACTTTTCGACGCTGTGCACAACTCGCTCCTGGACGTAAGTGCGCAGCGCGTCTCCGACGTCCAGATTCTTTCCGGTAACTTGTATCGTCATCGCCCTAGGGAAGACTTCTCAAAAGCCCCTTTACAACGCGCTTCCCAGGATTTGCCGCTAATTCGGGAGCCGTTCTCGCCCGGCGTAACGCCTAAGCGCCCAACCTCGTTCGGTCTCCACCAAGGGGGCGGAAGCTAGACCGCGCGGAAAGGGGTGTCAAACCATCTATTTCGCGGGCGCCTCTTTACATGATTCGCCTGTCACGCCAAGGCGTTAGTTGCGCGTTCAGGCGCTGGCGCCAAGCGAAATCTTCTTCAAGCGCCGCCGCTGCACGGATGACGGAATCCGCAACGCCTCGCGATATTTGGCAACGGTGCGCCGGGCGATGTCGATGCCGTCATCTTTGAGCCGCTCGACGATCTTGTCGTCCGACAAGACATCGCTCGCGGGCTCGGCGTCGATCATCTCGCGGATGCGGTGACGCACAGCCTCGGAGGAATGCGCGTCGCCCTCCGAGGTCGCCGCGATCGCCGAGGTGAAGAAATATTTGAGCTCGAACAGGCCGCGATTGGTCGCCATGTATTTGTTGGCGGTCACCCGGCTCACGGTCGATTCGTGCATCGAGATCGCGTCGGCCACCGTCTTCAGATTGAGCGGGCGCAGGTGGCGCACGCCATAGGTCAGGAAGGCATCCTGCTGGCGCACGATCTCCTGCGCGACTTTGAGGATGGTGCGCGCGCGTTGGTCGAGGCTTTTCACCAGCCAGTTCGCGGTTTGCAGGCAATCGACGAGATAGCTCTTGTCCTCTTTACGTGTCGCCGATTTAGACACGGTCGCGTAATAGGACTGGTTGACGAGGACGCGGGGCAGCGTATCGCTGTTGAGCTCGACGTGGAAGCTGCCGTCGGGAAGCGCGCGCACCAGCACGTCGGGTACGATCGGCTGGGTCGGGCTCGATCCGTATTTCAACCCGGGCTTCGGGTTGAGCCGCTTCACCTCTTGGATCATGTCGCATAGGTCCTCGTCGGACACGCGGGCGACGCGCTTCAGCGCGACGAGGTCATGCGCCGCGAGCAGGTGCAGATTCTCGATGAGCGCGGCCATGGCAGGATCGCAGCGATCCTTCTCTTTTAACTGAAGGGTCAGGCATTCGCGTAGATCGCGGGCGAACACGCCGCACGGCTCGAAGCCCTGCATCACCGATAACACCTCCTCGATGAGCTCGAGCGGCCCGCCGAGAAGCTCGGCAAGAGCATCGAGATCGCCGCGCAGATAGCCGGCCTCGTCGGTCATGTCGATGAGATGCTGGCCGATCAGCCGGCGGGCAGGATCAGAGAAGGCAAGCATAAGCTGCTCGGTGAGGTGGTCGCGCAGTGTGCGCTGCTCGGCAACATAGGCTTCGAGATTCGACTCTTCGTCGCCGTCGGCACGCTGCCCCTGAGTGAGGGTCGTCCAGCCTGAATCCTTCAGCGAGCCAGGCGAGAAGCTGTCGGATTCGGGAAAAACGTCTTGCGGCTCGGCGTCCATGGCGTCGCTTCCCGCGGTGCCGGGCGCTTCGAGATCGACGAAATCCTCAGGCTCGGAGGCTTCGCTTTCGCTATCGGCGGACGTTTCGGTTGATCCCACGTCCGTCTCGCCGTGCTCCTCGGCTTTCCCATTAGCAGCAGGTTCAGCAGGAGCCTCCTCCGAGTCGGCGCGCTCGAGCAGCGGATTGCGCTCGAGTTCTGCCTCTACGAAACTCGTCAGCTCGAGATTGGACAGTTGCAACAGCTTGATCGCCTGCTGCAGCTGCGGCGTCATGACCAAATTGTGGGTCTGACGAAGCTCGAGCTTTGTGTTGATCGCCATTATCGAACTCACTCGCGATCAGACGCTCAGATCTTGAATTGGTCGCCGAGATAGACGCGGCGGACATCCTCGTTATTTATAACCTCGTGCGCAGTGCCGTGGGTGAGCACCATGCCATCATGGATAATATAGGCTCGGCTGACCAGGTCGAGCGTTTCGCGCACATTGTGGTCGGTGATGAGAACGCCGATGCCGCGCTGGGTCAAATGGCGCACCAGCGCGCGGATGTCGCCGACGGCGATCGGGTCGATGCCGGCGAAGGGCTCGTCGAGCAGCATGAAGGACGGACGCGAGGCAAGCGAGCGCGCAATCTCGACGCGGCGCCGCTCGCCGCCTGAGAGTCGCATCGAGGGCGATTTCCTGAGCCGAGTTATGCGGAATTCCTCAAGCAGAGCATCGAGCTGCGCCTGCCGCTCGCTCTTGTTCGGCTCGACCATCTCGAGCACGGCGAGGATGTTCTCCTCGACGGTAAGCCCGCGGAAGATCGAGGCTTCCTGCGGGAGATAGCCGATGCCGAGGCGGGCTCTGCGATACATCGGCAGCTTGGTCACGTCGTGACCGTCGATCTTGATCGAGCCCTCGTCGGCTGGGATCAGGCCGGTGATCATATAGAACACGGTCGTCTTGCCTGCGCCGTTAGGGCCTAGCAGGCCGACTGCCTCGCCGCGCCTGAGATCGAGGCTGACGCCGCGCACCACGGTGCGCTTCTTGAAGCTCTTCACGACATTGCGGACTGTGAGCCAACCGGTGCCAGCCTCAGCCTTGATCCCGGGAGGGGCCTTGCCTTGTGCCGGAGCGCGGGCCGCGGGCGCAGAGCGCGCGACCGCTCCTGATCGAGCCAGAGGGGTTCCTGCCGGCGCCACGGGTGCGGGAACGGCAGGCGCTGGATTCGCCGGCGCCGCGGGTCGCGGCCGGCGCGTCTCAGCCCGTGCCGGTGCGGCGTCGGGAATATTGGCTTGTTGGCCTGGAAATGACAGCAATTTGCCCACTGACCTTTCCGCTCCCCCTCACTTGAAGCGTTGGCCGGTTAACGTCGGATAAAGCATTTGGCCTCGCCTAGCGGGCAACGCCCGGGACAATGGACCACGGCTGGTCATCCTGGGCGGCAGGTTTGCTCGCTTGGTGCGCCGGAGCGCTATCGTCGGTCGTTCCGGCAGAACCTGTATCCTCAGACGTCGCCGCGCCGCTCGTCGTGGCTGCCGATTCGTCGCCGCTCGACTTCCCCTTCGCCTTTGCGTCCTCGCCATCCTTCGGAACGAATAGCGCACGGATACGGCCCCCGGCCGCGGTATTTCCTGGATTTTCGAACCGACTCTCGCCCGTCTTGAGGTCGATGACGAGCCGGTCTCCCTTTAGCACATTCTGACCTTGGGTTAACACCACATTGCCGCCGACTGTGACGAGCTGCGACGGCACGTCATAGAGGGCCCAGTCGCTCGTGGTGGTCTGGTCCTGGCCGCTGGTAATGATGACATCCCCTTTGGCTTCGATCTTGGTGATCTGGGCACTCGGGTTGTTGCCGGCTCCCGCTGGCTTGGCGCCGGTGCTGGCTCCACTGTCGGAGGCGGTCTTGGTTTGGCCGGTCGCGAGTTGGTCGCCGCCACCCACATAGTGGACGTCGAGCTGCACGGCACGCAGAGTCGTCGTGCCCTGAACCGCTTTCACGTTGCCCTTGAAGGTCGCGTATTTCTGCTGGTCGTGCACCACGAGGAAATCGGATTCGATGTCGATCGGATCCTTGGAGCTCTGCGTCAAGCCGCCGAAGCTGTTGGTGAGCGTCTGCGCTTTGAGCGGGGTTGCGACGAACACCACGACCGCTGCAAGAGCGGCCACACTGAGAGCCGTGCGGAAGAAATCCAGGCCTAAGTTTTTGTTCATTGGGGAGATGGTGTCCCTGCTTGATCTGCGTTGCCAGCCGGGGTCGATCCGGTGGTCTCGGGCGCCGGCTGCGCCGCCTGCGGCGCGACGGCCGTCGCAATTTTCGGTTTGGCTCCTGCGGCGGCCTCCTGCTGGGGCTTGATGATGTGGACCCGCACATTGCCGCGGAAGGTCAGTAAATGGTCGCCCGAGCTGAAGGTCAGAGCGTTCGCCTTGACCGTGCCGTTGGTCAGCTCGAAATGCACGCGCTGGTGCGCACGAAGGGTCTGGTCTTTGGTGTTGAGGCTGGCATAAGTGAGCTCGCCGGTCACGCCGGAGCTCGTAGCCACGGTGATCTTGTCCAGCATCACCAGCCGGTCGGAGTCGTTGTTGTAGACGCCACGCGCCGCATCCATGTGCGACCAGCTCCCCGTCTGCGTCGAGAGGTCGGCCTTGATCGCATGCAGCCTGATAATCTTGGTGTTCTTCAGATCCTGATCGGCATACTCCGCAGAGATGACATAGGCCCCACTCTTCTTGTCGGTGCCTTGGAATTTCGGATTGGTCATGCGGAGCGCGCCGTCGGTCACCTGGACGCCACTGATGCTTGCGGTGACGTCACCAACGGTCACGCTCATGCGCGTGGAGATGAAATAGCCGGCAACCACGAGAACGGCAAAGACGGGGAGGACCTTGCGCAGAATCGCCACGTGACGGCTGTGGCGGTCGGCGCGGCGAAAGGCGCGCTCGCCCTCGGCGACCGTGCGCACGCGGTAGCGCTGGCCGGCAGAGCCGTGGGTCGCTTCAACCGTCATATCTCCGCCCTGGGTCCTTCCACCCCGAGGTTCCCGATAAAACCGGCAAATCGCCGGGTTTAGACAGATAGCCGTAGGACTTTGATCACATTGCGACGGCGTTAACCCAGGCCCCCGGCTAGCCCCGGCTGCCCTTTTCCTGCGACTACCGGGGCTTAATGTGCAAAGGGATCGATCTCGGACCAGCCTCGCAAATCAAGCTCGACGCGCGTCGGCAGAAACTCGAAGCAGGCGCGCGCGAGTCCGTCACGGCCCTCGCGCGTCAGCATGGCATCGAGTTTCTCTCTTAGAGCGTGCAGATGCAACACATCGCTCGCGGCATAATTGAGCTGCTCGGGGGTCAGCTCCGGCGCCCCCCAATCGGAGGATTGCTGCTGCTTGGAGAGCTCGACGCCAAGCAGCTCGCGGGCTAGGTCCTTGAGCCCGTGGCGGTCGGTGAAGGTGCGGGCGAGCTTGGAGGCCACCTTGGTGCAATAGACCGGGCGCGGCATCACACCGAAATAATGCTTGAGCACGGCCATGTCGAAGCGGCCGAAATGAAACAACTTGAGCACGCTCTCATCGGCGAGCAGCCGTTTCAGCTCGGGGGCGTCGTATCGGCCCTTGAACTGCACGAGAGCCGCACGACCGTCCCCGGAAGAGAGCTGCACGAGGCAGAGCCGATCGCGATAAGGGTTCAAGCCCAGCGTCTCGGTGTCGATGGCGACCACGCGCGCGTCGGCGAAGCGCCCTTCCGGCAGGTCGCCCTGATAAAGCTCCGGGGTTATAGGCTGGCTCAATGTATGCGCTCCTTGGCGGCCGCATTGTGGACGCGAGCGCTTAAGAAAGCGGGAATCTGGTGCCCAGGAGAAGACTCGAACTTCCACGCCCTTTCGGGCACTAGCACCTGAAGCTAGCGCGTCTACCAGTTCCGCCACCTGGGCTTAAGCGTGAGGAGGTACGATCGGCTCGAGGCAAAGTCAATTGCCGGAGAACCGCCTTCAAGCCTTTAACCCGGTCGTGTATTGGTTCGGCATTAACTTGCGTCCCTAACAGGGGCAGGGAACTTCGGTGGCGATAACTCTGAACAATAGGGCTTTGATCACCATCTATGGCGGCTCGGGCTTCATCGGGCGCCACGTCGTGCGCGCGATCGCACGGACGGGCGCGCGCATGCGCGTTGCCGTCAGACGTCCCGAGCTTGCGAACTTCCTCCAACCGCTCGGCGGTGTGGGCCAAATCCAAGCCGTGCAGGCCAATGTCCGCTATCCCGACTCGCTGCTCGCCGCAGCCGAAGACGCAGACGCCGTGATCAATCTCGTCGGCATCCTGTTTCCCTCGGGCAAGCAGACCTTCAAATCGGTGATGGACGAGGGCGCGCGTCACGTCGCGGAAGCGGCCCGCGCTTCTGGC
>JBLMXO010000111.1:0-8323 GCA_050257815.1 Actinomycetota bacterium | reverse complement strand
GTAATAAGAGATAGGCTCACTCGAGCCAGCGCCCTGGACGCCAAACGGCGATACGGGTGGATTTGTTTCCCGCGGCCTTGCTATTCCACACTTTGCGAGGACGCAGAAAGAAGCGGCGGCCTGGTGACAGCGGTCGCCAAATGAAATCTCGAAGCCGCGGCTGAAGCGCGGTGGTGAGGATTGCGATGCAGGGTCATGACATTCGGTTAAGTCTCGGAGACCCCGAGGCTTTCCATGGATTGCTGACCTCTTGGCGGCTGTTAATGGCCGCACCCTTCGGACCCGAAATCGGGCCGGTCATGGGTCGTCGCAGCGAATCATGGTCTATTGGTCATTGGCGCGCGCGGGCCTTGGGCGCGATCCCGGATTGGGGGATTGCATCTCCGCTTTGCTCGGCCTTAGCGGCGGAGAACACACAACATGGCAAGCAAAATGCTAATCGATGCGGCGCATCCGGAGGAGACCCGGGTCGTCGCGGTAAAGGGCAATCGCGTCGAGGAATTTGATTACGAATCAGCGAGCAAGAAACAGCTTCGCGGGAATATCTACCTCGCCAAGGTCACGCGCGTAGAGCCGTCGCTTCAGGCCGCCTTCGTCGATTACGGCGGCAACCGGCACGGTTTCTTGGCCTTTACTGAAATTCATCCTGACTATTACCAGATCCCAGTCGCGGACCGTCAGGCGCTCCTCGATGCTGAGGCCGAAGAGGAAAGCCGCGCGTCGGCGGCTGAGGCTGCAGAGGATGAGGCTGCCGCTGGAAGGCGTCGCCGGCGCGGACGCCGCGGACGCGGACGCCGCGGCAGCGAGGGCCGCCTGGAGACCGAGCGCGGGAGTGAGGCTGCGGCCCCACCGCCCCCGATAGCGAAGTTGGAGGTCGAGGACGAGATCGACACCACGCCGCGCGAAGACGAGCCCTCCCCGAGCGTGGTCATGGAGGCAAGCTCCCTCGTCCACGAGGTCTCAGAGCCTGCCGGTCCCATCGAGGAAATCGATGCTGAAGGCGAAGAGGTGGAGGCCGACGAAGGCGCGGTCCGCACCGCTCCTGAGCTGGTCGAGGACGAAGATGACGACGATGATGCCGAGCCTGCTGAGATCGTCGGCCAGCCTGTCGCGCGCAAGGAAGGGAATGGCGAGGCCGCTGCCGAGGAAACCGTCGAGTCTGTGGGCTCCGAGGACGCACTCGAAGAACTCCCCGAGCGGTCACGCCGCCGCCGCGGGCGCCCCTACAAAATCCAGGAGGTGATCAGGCGCCGACAGATCATCCTCGTTCAAGTGGTGAAGGAAGAGCGCGGCAACAAAGGTGCCGCACTCACGACCTATCTCTCTCTCGCCGGACGCTACACCGTGCTCATGCCCAACACGGCGCGGGGCGGCGGCATCTCACGCAAGATCACCAACCCCACCGACCGCAAGCGGTTGCGCGAAATCGCGGGCGAGCTCGAAGTGCCCGAAGGCATGGGGCTCATCATCCGCACAGCCGGCGCTCAGCGCACCAAGACGGAGATCAAGCGCGACTACGACTATTTGCTCCGCCTGTGGGAGAACGTACGCGACCTCACGCTGAAATCGACGGCACCAGCCCTCGTCTACGAGGAAGGCAGCCTGATCAAGCGCTCGATCCGCGACCTGTACAACAAGGACATCGACGAGGTCCTGGTCGCAGGCGACGACGCCTATCGCGAGGCAAAGGACTTCATGCGCATGCTCATGCCGAGCCATGCCAAGAACGTAAAGCCGTACAAGGAGCCCGAGCCGATCTTCATCCGCTTTCAGGTGGAGCGGCAGCTGGCGGCGATGTTCTCGCCGCAAGTGGTGCTCAAGTCGGGCGGCTATATCGTCATCAACCAGACCGAGGCACTCGTCGCCATCGACGTAAACTCAGGCAAGGCGACGCGCGAGCACAATATCGAGGACACCGCGCTCAAGACCAATCTCGAGGCGGCGGAGGAGATCGCGCGGCAGCTCAGACTCCGTGACCTCGCCGGGTTGATCGTCATCGACTTCATCGACATGGACGAGAGGCGGAACAGCCGGCTGGTCGAGCGGCGTCTCAAGGAATCGCTTCGGCATGATCGCGCGCGCATCCAGGTCGGGCGCATCAGCCATTTCGGCCTGCTGGAAATGTCCCGCCAGCGCCTCCGACCAGGCATGTTGGAAGGCTCGACCAAACCCTGCCCCATGTGCACGGGCACCGGCATCGTGCGGAGCGTGGAATCGGTCGCGCTCGACATCCTGCGTTCGATCGAGGACCGGCTTATCACCGATGGCGTGGTGCCGCTCGTCGCCACCACAGCGGTCGAGGTCGCACTCTACATCCTCAATCAAAAACGCGCCCATCTGAAGGACATCGAAGCGCGCTATCGCATCCCCATTACCGTTACGGCTGATGAAGACATGCATATCTCGCAATTCGTCATCGAGCGCGGGGCTGAAGGCGCGGTGATCGACGGCGAGAGCTCGGTCGTGCACATGGACTGGGCGCACCATCGCGAGACCCCGGGTGCCACCACTGAAGCCGGTGCGCAGCCACACGCGCATGCTGGCGCAGCGGAAGGCGAAGGAGAGCAAAGGGGGCGTCGCGGACGGCGGAGACGCCGCAAGCGCCACGGAGAAAGCGGCGCCGAAGGTCATCGTCAGCCTCTCGCCGAGAGAGAGTTGCGCGAGGCCCACGAGGCCGAGGACGAGGATCGTGCCGACGAAGCGATCGCCGAGGAGCCGAGAAGTGCTGAAGCCGGTGGCGAAGGCGGAGGCCAACAGCGCAAGGGACGCCGCCGCGGACGTCGGGGAGGACGCCGCGGCAGGAGTCAGCGTCAAGATCGTGCGCCAGGAGAGGCGGGAGCTGAGGCAGAGACCCGCGAGGGCCGCAGCAAACAACCCCCCCGCGAGCGCGCGTCGTACGCGTCTCCAAGCGAAGTCGCGCCGACGCAAGCGCGCGAGGATCGGCATAATGGACACGGGCGTGAGACGACGCCGCGCGAGGAGGTCATCCCACGCGAGCCCTCCGAGACGACCCACCGCGAGGCCGAGCCCCTCTTCGGTGCGGCTCCCGACAGAGAGGAGACGCCGCGGCGTCCCGTGGTGAGCCCGCCTGCCGAGCCCGAGCAAGCTTCAGGACCGCCGCGCCGCGGCTGGTGGCGGCGCTAGCTCTGACCTAGCAGACACAAAGGGGAAGCGTGCTGCGGGCGCTTCCCCTTCTTATTTCTCGCTGCCATGGCTTCGCAGACTGTTGAAGCTTCCCGTGGCCTCCCGGTCACGTTGTCGCCGCATTCAAACGTCAATCAAGCAATGTTCGGCAAGGACATGGCTGGAGTGGCTTGCCAGCCCCGACCAAGCACCGTTCAGGGCGCGGGTCGTCGCCGTCTTTGCCCGATCCTCGCAAGCCTATACGATCAGCCGGCCATGTCGTTCCTGGCTCAAACTTCCCTCAGTCGTGCGCCCAGGCGGATTCGTGGCTGCCTGATCGGCGGACTGGCCGCTGTCCTTGCCAGCTCCACCACTGCGGATGCCGCAGGCATGATCCGCGACGCCGAGACCGAGGCTCTGATCCGCACTTATGCCAAGCCGATTTTCGAGGCGGCCGGACTCGGCTCGCAGGCGATCGAAATCCATATCGTCAACGACCGCAGCTTCAATGCCTTCGTCGTTGATGGGCACAATATGTTCATTCACGCCGGCGCGCTAATGCAGGCTACCACCCCAAACCAGGTGATCGGCGTCATCGCACACGAGAGCGGTCACATCGTCGGAGGTCATCTCGCTCGGCTCCGCGCCCAGCTGTCGCGCGCGAAATCGGCGGCGCTGATGCTCCAGCTCCTTGGGCTCGCGGCCATGGCGGCAGGAGCGTTCGGCGGCGCGCCCGGCCTCGGCCAAGCCGGCATGGGCGTTGCCTATGGCAGCCAGGACGCGGCGATGCGATCCATTCTCGCCTACCAGCAGAACGAAGAATCTTCAGCCGACCAGGCCGGCGTGAAATTCCTCAATGCCACACACCAATCCGGCCGCGGCATGCTCGAGACTTTCGAGAACATGTCGAAGAACCTCATCGGCGTTCAGGGCATCAATCCCTATCTGCAGAGCCATCCGCTGCCGCAACAGCGCCTCATCCAGCTGCGAGAGCTCGTAACCTCGAGCCCTTATTATAACGCGGTCGATCCACCCGAGCTTCAGTTCCGTCACGACCTGGTCAGGGCGAAGCTGTTCGGCTTCCTCGATTCACCCGACGTGCTGTTCAACCGCTATCCGCAAAGCGACCAGTCGATCCCGGCCCAATATGCCCGCGCGATCGCCACCTATCGCAAGTCCGGGGTGAAGGCGGCCCTGCCGCTTATCGATGCGCTGATCACAGCCCAGCCTAATTGGCCATATTTCTACGAAATCAAGGGCCAATTCCTGTTCGAGAGCGGCTATGCCGCCGCAGCCGTTCCCCCTCTTCGCCAGGCCGTCACGCTCGCACCCAACGAGCCCTTGATCCGCGTCATGTTGGGACAGGCCCTGCTCGGAACCAATGATCCCAAGCTTATTGACGAGGCCATCACCAATCTCCGTACCGCACTTGCACGGGAGGACTCCTCCTCTATGGGCTATCGCCAGCTCGCGGCCGCTTACGGTCGCAAGGCCGACATGGCCAAGGCCGCCGGTGCCAAGCAGCAGTTCCTAGCACAAGCTGAGCTTGCATCCGCAGAGGCCTATTTCTATGAAGGGCAGCTCAAGCTTGCCAAGCAGCAGGCCAAGCGCGCCAAGACCGGATTCCCGGATGGCACCCCGAACTGGCTCAAGGCTGACGACATTCTCGCTTTCGAAGTGCCGAGCAACTAGATGAACCCCCCGGAGACCCCCAGCATGACCCCTAAATCAGGCCTTCTGACCGCGCTCGTCGCCGCCGTCGTGGCCGCGCTCGTGACCGTCGCCACCCTTTCCATCGTGGGGCGCGTGGCGCCTGGCATGCTGGCGCTCTCCGCCAAGGGCATCCAAGAGAAGCGGATCATCAACATGGTCCATGACTATCTCACCAAGAACCCGGAGGTCCTGGTCGAGATGACGAACGAGCTCGACAAACGCCAGGCCGCCGAGCAGGCCGAAAAGCAGCAGAAGGTCATCAGTGACAACGCCGACGCTATCTTCCGCTCGCCGCTCGCCTTCGTCGCCGGTAATCCCGACGGCGACGTGAGCGTGGTCGAGTTCTTCGACTACAATTGCGGCTATTGCCGCCGCGCCCTCCCCGACGTGGTCAAGCTCGTCGACAACGACAAGAAGGTGCGGCTCGTGCTGAAGGAGCTGCCGATCTTCGGCGACGACTCTGAGGCTGCCGCCAAAGCCGCGCTCGCCGCCCACAAGCAGGGCAAATATTTCGAAATGCACCAGAAGCTGTTCACCGAGCCCGGCAAGGCCGACAAAGAGAAGGCGCTCCGCATCGCCAAGGAGCTTGGTCTTGACGTGGACCAGCTCGAGAAGGACATGGCCGATCCGGAGATCCAGAAGTCGCTCGACCAGGCTAAGGACCTAGCCCAGAAGCTCGGGCTACAGGGCACGCCCCTTTATCTCATTGGCGACCACGTGATCCCGGGCGCTCCGGACGACCTCTACGATCAGCTCACCAAGAACGTCTCCGAAATCCGCGAGAAGGGCTGCAAGGCAACTTGCTAGGGGCCGATCAGTAAGGAAACTTCCCCTTCATCCTCGCTCCGAGGCCTTTTTGCCGAAAGGCGGAAAAGCTGATAAAGGGGCCCGTTTGCTTTGTCGCGGCGCGCGGTCCGTCACGCGTATCCGGACCCCAACAGGTGCCCCACACTCGTCATGGCCAAACCGATCTACGTGCTGAATGGCCCCAATCTCAACCTGCTTGGGTCACGCGAACCTGAGGTCTATGGCAAGGACAGGCTCGATGACGTCAAGGCGAAATGCGAGGCCAAGGCCAAAGCGCTTGGATTTGCGATAGACTTCCGCCAAAGCAATCATGAGGGCGAGCTCGTGGCCTGGATTCAACAGGCGAGAACCGAGGCGGCGGGACTGATCGTCAATGCCGGCGCCTTGACCCATACGTCGATTGCCCTGCTGGACGCTTTGCTTGCCTGTCCCATTCCTTCCGTCGAGGTGCATTTGTCGAACATTTTCACGCGCGAGCCGTTTCGCCACCACTCATATATTTCCAAGGCCGTTAAGGGCGTGATCTGCGGGTTCGGAGCAAACAGCTACGAGCTCGCCATCGAGGCGCTCGCCGGGCTTATCGCAAGCAAGAGGCCGCGCTAATGGCTGATGACAACACGCCAGCTTCGGTGAGCAAGCCGGGTTCCTTCGACAAGCAGTTGATCCGCGAACTTGCCGATCTGCTCGAGGAGACCGGCCTGACCGAGATCGAAGTCGAACAAGAGGGAACGCGGGTCAGGGTCGCGCGCGGGGTCAATCTCACAACGACGCTCACCACCGAGGGCGCGCCAGCTGCGCCGCGTGAACAGCGAGAGCTGCCCGCTCGGCCTGCAAGCGGCAATCGTTCAGCGCCGCGGCAAGAAGAGACAATTGCCCACCCCGGAACCATTACCTCGCCGATGGTCGGCACCGCGTATCGCTCGCCGGAGCCCGGCGCAGCCCCCTTCGTCGAGGTCGGCTCGCGCGTGGCCGCAGGCCAGACGCTCATCATCATCGAAGCCATGAAGACCATGAATCAGATCCCCTCCCCCCGTGCCGGTACGGTCATCGCCATTCTCGTGGAGGACGGCCAACCGGTCGAATATGGCGAGCCGCTGGCGGTGATCGAGCCACGCTAGCACCAGGATGTTCGACAAGATCCTCATCGCCAATCGGGGAGAGATCGCGCTTCGCGTCGAACGCGCCTGCAAAGAGCTTGGAGTGTCTACGGTTGCGGTCCATTCGACCGCCGACGCCGACGCCATGCATGTGCGGCTGGCCGACGAGAGCGTATGCATCGGCGGCCCGCCGTCCAAGGACAGCTATCTGAACATTCCCGCCATCGTCGCGGCTTGCGAGATAACCGGGGCCGATGCGGTGCATCCGGGCTACGGCTTCCTCGCCGAGAATGCCCGCTTCGCCGAGATTCTGGAAGAGCACGCGATCACCTTTATCGGCCCTACCGCCGAGCATGTCAGGCTGATGGGCGACAAGATCGTGGCCAAGGACACGGCGCGCTCCCTCGGCATTCCGGTGGTGCCGGGCTCTGGACCCGTTGGCGATCTTGAGGAGGCAAAGACCTTCGCGCGGGAGATCGGCTATCCGATCATGGTCAAAGCCTCAGCGGGCGGCGGGGGCCGCGGCATGAAGCTTGCGCTCGATGAGAGCCAGCTCGAGCCGGCGCTGCAGACCGCGCGCAACGAGGCGAGAGCCGCCTTTGGCGACGACACCGTCTATCTCGAGAAATATCTCGTCCATCCCCGCCACATCGAGGTTCAGGTGCTGGCCGACGGGCTCGGCAACGCCATCCATCTCGGCGAGCGCGACTGCTCGCTCCAGCGCCGCCACCAGAAGCTCTGGGAAGAAGCCCCCTCGCCGGCACTCAACGCAAGCGAGCGGAACCGCATCGGCGAGACAGTGGCGAAGGCGATGCGTGATATCTGCTATCGCGGTGTGGGCACCGTCGAGTTCCTCCACGAGGACGGCCAGTTCTACTTCATCGAGATGAACACGAGGCTCCAGGTCGAGCACACCATCACCGAGATGGTGACCGGGCTCGACCTCGTCATCGAGCAGATCAGGATCGCAGCCGGAGCCCCGCTCTCGCTCCGCCAAGAGGACGTGCGCTTCAATGGGCATGCCATTGAATGCCGCATCAATGCCGAGAACCCCCACACCTTCAGACCTTCGCCCGGCACCATCACTCACTTTCATCCGCCCGGCGGGCTCGGGGTCCGCGTCGATTCTGGCGCTTATGCCGGCTATACCATTCCGCCCTACTATGACAGTCTGATTGGCAAGCTCATCGTGCATGCCCGCACCCGCAACGAATGTCTGATGCGGCTGAAGCGGGCGCTCGGGGAATTCGTCGTGGACGGCATCGAGACCACCATCCCGCTGTTCAGCTCGCTGATCTCCGAGCCCGACATCGTCGACGGTAATTACGACATCCACTGGCTCGAGATCCACCTCGCCAAGCAAGGGAAGCGCGGATCGGCGGGATGACCTCAATCGACGACGTCATGATCGAGATCACCCCGCAAGTCCTGCTCAAGGCCTATGCGTGCGGGATCTTCCCCATGGCGGAGAGCGCGGAGGACAATGCGCTCTATTGGATCGAGCCGGAGCGGCGCGGCATTCTCCCTCTCGACCATGTGCATGTGCCAAGGAGCCTTGCCCGCACCATCCGTCGTGGTGGCTT
>JBLMXO010000110.1:0-3117 GCA_050257815.1 Actinomycetota bacterium | reverse complement strand
AGGCATGCTTGGTGCGATCGAGGAAGCGGACGAAAGCGCGCAAGCCGCCCTCATATTTCATCTCCTCGACCTTCGGCTCGACGCCGCGATGGTCGGACAGCACGATGCGGACGCCCGAATTCAGGAAGGCCAGCTCGCGCAAGCGATGCTCGAGCGTCGCATAGTCGAACTCGACCATGGTGAAGGTCTTGGGCGAGGGCACGAAGGTGATGCGCGTCCCCGTCTTGGTCCCCGCGTCGCCGACGACTTTGAGCGGCTTCTCCGGCACGCCGTCGGCAAAGCGCATGAAATGCTCCTTGCCGCCGCGCCAGATGGTCATCTCGAGCTTGGAAGAGAGCGCGTTCACCACCGAGACGCCGACGCCATGGAGGCCGCCCGACACCTTGTAGGAGTCCTGGTCGAACTTCCCGCCCGCATGGAGCTGGGTCATGATCACTTCGGCCGCCGAGACGCCCTCGCCCTTGTGGATCTCGGTCGGGATGCCGCGCCCGTTGTCCTCGACGGTGACCGAGCCGTCGGCATTGAGCGTGACGAGGATCTCGTCGGAGAAGCCCGCCAAGGCCTCGTCGATCGCATTGTCGACCACCTCATAGACCATGTGGTGGAGGCCGGAGCCGTCGTCGGTGTCGCCGATATACATGCCCGGCCGCTTGCGCACGGCATCGAGGCCTTTGAGCACTTTGATCGACTCGGCACCGTATTCCGCCGCAGCTTCGGCTTTGCGTTTTGAGGCTGGTGTCATGGTCCTTTGAGGGGCAGTTATGGTCTCGTTAGCGGGCCCGCAGCCATGCGGGAATCAGGCGCTGATTTTACCCCGATTCACTGCCAAGATTTGGGCGTCTTGCGCGATTGGGGTGAATAGGTCGCGGTCGGTCCCGGTCATCCAGGCCTGGGCTGAAAGCCGCAGAATTTCGCCAAAAAGCGCGGTTCTGCGGGCTTCGTCAAGGTGAGCTGCGACCTCGTCCAGGAGGACGAGAGGGGCTCCGCCTTCGATATCCTTAATGAGCTCGGCCTTGGCGAGGATGAGTCCGATCAGAAGCGCCTTTTGCTCGCCGGATGAGCAGTGCTCTGCAGGGGTATTTTTCGGCCCGTGAATCACTATTAGGTCGCTCAGATGCGGTCCTTCAAGGGCCCGTGCCGCCGCCCGGTCGCGCTCGCGTCCGTCAGCCAAGATGCCGCGAAATTCGTCCTCGACCTCGGTCGCCGACCTTCTCTGCAGCGCCTCTTCGAGCAGACCTTGGAGCGATAGCACCGCATAGGGGAAGGGCGTGTCGTCGCCTCTGGCCTCGCGCGTCCTCTCGATCAGCGCGACAAGCCGGTGAAGCGCATCGAGGCGGGATGCCGCGATCGCGACGCCTGCCTCTGCCATCTGCTCCTCGAGCCCCTCGAACAGTGCGCGCGATCCCTCCCGCATCTGGAACAATCGGTTCCTTTGCCGCATCGCCCGGTCGTAGCGGCCAAGCGGCGAGCGCATCTTGGAATCGATCGTGACGACGAGCCGATCGAGGAAGCGCCGCCGCTCCGACGCCGAGCCAGTAAACAGGCCGTCCATCGCCGGGATCAGCCACACGAGCTTGACGTAGTCGCCGAGCGCGCCGGCACTCTGCTCTTTGCCCGCGATGCGCACGGTGCGCCCTGCGCTTTCCTCGCGCGAGCCGGCGGGCAGGCCCGTCCCGATCTCGACCTCGCCCTGCGGCGAGACGATCTTCGCCGCGACCGCGAATCCGCCGGCGCCGTCTTTGCGGCAAAGCTCGCTATAGGGACGCGAGCGCAAGCCGTGACCAGGGCCGAGTAGAGAGACCGCTTCGAGCAGATTGGTCTTGCCTGAGCCGTTATCACCGACGAGCACCACGGGCTCCGGTCCAAGCGCAAGCCGGGCGCTCGCATAGTTGCGGAAATCGGTGAGCTTCAGCTCCTCGACGAAGAGCCGCGTCACAACGGCACTTCCAGTCTTGGGCACCGATGACGTGGTCTCGTCCTGCTCGCTACGGGAGGCTCTCATACCCGCATCGGCATCAGCACGTAGAGCGCCGACTGATCCTTGACGTCACGCACCATGGTGGGGGAGCCGGGATCGGCGAGCTGGAACTCGGCCGTGTCGCTTTCGAGCTGCCCGGCGATGTCGAGCAGATAACGCGCGTTGAAGCCGATCTCGAGCGGATCGAAGCCGTACTCGACCGGAAGTTCCTCGGTCGCGCTGCCGCTCTCGGGATTGTTGACCGAGAGCGTGAGCTTGCCGTCGGAAATGGTGAGCTTCACCGCGCGGCCCTTGTCGCTCGACAGCGTCGAGACGCGATCGACGGCTTGCGCGAAGGCGGCGTTGTCCACCTCCATGCGCTTGTCGTTGCCTTGCGGGATCACGCGCTCGTAGTCGGGGAAGGTGCCGTCTATCAGCTTGGAGGTCAGCACCACGCGCGCTGTCGAGACGCGGATCTTCGACGGCGATAGCTCGATGCGCACCTCGCCGTCGGCGTCCTCGACCAATTTGGCAAGCTCGAGCACGGTCTTACGCGGCACGATCACCCCCGGCATGCCCTTGGCACCGGAGGGAAGCGGGAGCTCGACCTGGGCCAATCTATGCCCGTCGGTCGCCACTGCCCGGAGCATCGGCTTGCCGGCGGACTCGGTCGCGTGAAGGTAGATGCCGTTCAGGTAGTAGCGCGTCTCCTCGGTCGAGATGGCAAAGCGCGTCTTCTCGATCAGCCGCTTCAGGTCCGCGGCCGAGAGCGGAAAGCTGTAGCCGAGATCATCGACGCTGAGCGCAGGGAAATCGTCCGCGGGCAGCGTCTGGAGCGAGAACTGCGCAGGTCCGCTCGTGATCACGAGGCGGCCTTGGTCCCCGTCCTTGACGAGCTCGATGTCATTGCCTTCGGGAAGCTTGCGCACGATGTCGTAGAACATATGCGCCGGCACGGTGGTTGCGCCTTCGCCTTTGGCGCGCGCGGGCACCGTCTCAACCAGCTCCATGTCGAGGTCGGTCGCCGTCAACTTCAGCTCGTTATTGCCAGCGCTGAGCAGGACATTGGACAGGATCGGGATGGTGTTCCGCCGCTCGACCACGCTCGCCACATGGGCAAGCGCGCGTGAGAGACTTGGCTTGTCGATGCTGAGCCGCAT
>JBLMXO010000109.1:0-6935 GCA_050257815.1 Actinomycetota bacterium | reverse complement strand
AGCCCCTCTGATAGTTGCGGCTATAGCGGGAAAGCGTCGCCTTCCACGTCACAGCCTGCTCGGGATCGGCGATCTCTGCGGTATCGAAGCCGGAGCGCAGCAGGAACTGGGCGAGGTCGGGAATGAGATGGCCGACCGCCCTGATCTCGCCGGTGAAGCCGTGCCGCTCGCGCAAGAGCACTGCGAGGCTGATGCCGCGCCCGTCGCCGAAAGCCGGAAAGCGGATGGCAACGGGACCCGCATTTCCTGAAGCGGCAGCTTCGAGCTGGCCAGCGTCTGCCGCGGGCTCGAGCAGCGTCGCAGCCTCGCTCCCATCCACCAGCAATTCACCCGTGGCGAGATCAAGCAGCGCCATAGAGAGCCTCCTTGAAAGGTTTTGCTCCCACACGGCGCCAGGTATCGAGGAAGGTCTCTCCGTCGATGCGCTCAGCGAGGTAGGTGCCGATGATAGTGTCGATGGCCTCAGGCACCGCCTCGGCGCGGAAGCCCGGGCCGATGATGGTGCCGATCGCGGCATCGTCCTTGGGCGAGCCGCCGAGCGAGATTTGGTAGAGCTCGGTGCCCTTCTTGTCCACGCCGAGAATGCCGATATTGCCCGAGTGATGATGGCCGCAGGCGTTGATGCAGCCGGACATGTTGAGACGCAGCGGCCCGATGTCCTGCTGACGCTGCAAATCCTCGAAGCGCTTGGCGATCTCCTTGGCGATCGGAATCGAGCGAGCATTGGCGAGGTTGCAGTAGTCGAGGCCGGGGCAGCAGATCATGTCACCGAGCAGGTCGAAATTGCCGGTGGCAAGCCCCGCTCCCTTCAGCTCGTCGTAGAGAGCGGGAATGTCTGTGAGCGCGACGTGCGGCAACATCAGATTCTGCGTGTAGTTGACCCTGATCTCGTTCTGCCCGAACCGCTCGGCGAGATCGGCAACTTTCTCCATCGTCTCTGAGCTGGCATCGCCCGGTGTCCGGCCCGGTTCCTTTAGCGACACCACAACCGTGGTGTAGCCCGGCACGCGATGCGGCCTGACATTATGTTTGCCCCAGTTGGTGAACACGGGGTCGGTGCTACGGCGCTGGTCAAGCGCCTCGTCGCGGATCGGGCGCGGCGCGAGATCGGGCGGAGCGAAATAGGTCATGATCCGCCTGATCTCGTCCTCAGGCAGGTCGATCGTGTCTTTCCTCGTCGCTTCCCAATCGGCCTCGACATCCTCGCGAAATTTGTCGATGCCGAGTTGATTGACGAGAATCTTAATGCGCGCCTTGTGAATGTTGTCGCGGCGGCCGTGCATATTGTACACGCGCAGGATCGACTCGATGTAGGAGAGGAGATGTTGCTTGGGGAGGTACACGCGGATTTCCTGCCCAACATAGGGCGTGCGTCCCATGCCGCCGCCGACCAGCACGCGGAAACCGTTCTGCCCGTCAGGTCCGCGCACGATCTTCAAGCCAATATCGTGGAAGGCGATGGCCGCCCGGTCCTCCGCGGCACCGGAGACGGCGATCTTGAACTTGCGTGGCAGCCAGTTGAACTCGGGGTGCATGGTCGACCATTGGCGCAAGATCTCACACCAGGGGCGCGGGTCCTCGAGCTCGTCATTGGCGGCGCCAGCGAAGGGGTCGGCGGTGATGTTGCGCACGCAATTGCCGCTCGTCTGGATGCAATGCATCTCGACCTCGGCCAGCGCCGCGAGCACGTCGGGAATATCGACGAGCTTCACCCAGTTGAATTGCAGATTCTGCCGCGTGGTGAAGTGGCCGTAGCCGCGATCCCACTTCCGCCCGATCATGGCAAGCTGACGCAGCTGCCGCGGCGAGAGTACGCCATAGGGGATGGCGATGCGCAGCATGTAGGCGTGGAGCTGGAGGTAGAGCCCATTGCGCAGCCGCAAGGGGCGGAACTCGTCCTCCGAGAGCTGGCCGGATAGCCTACGCCCGACCTGGTCTCTGAACTCATCCACGCGCTCGCGCACGAAGGCGTGGTCGAACTCGTCATAGCGGTACATCGTACCAATCCTTTGTCAGCGTGGTACGGTGCGAGGCGCGGATCTTCTCGCGCACCGAGAGTGGATCGACCGTGCCATCCTTGTTCACCGCCACTTCCATGGGATAGACGGCGACGACCTTGCGCGCCTTCACGTCCTTGGCCGCCTCTTCCTCGAGGACCTTGGTCTCATCCTCGGTCTCGGCGATACGCGCGCGGTCGATCTCCTCCGTCCAGCTTCCGTCCGGAGCGAGATAGACGACGAGGCCGTCGGTCAGGCGGTTGGCGGTGACGACGTTAGGCACGCTTGAGCTCCTCTAAGCCGAGGATGTCTTCGATCAACCCATGCGCGGGCAGTCCCGCTACCTCGCCGAAGATGAGGATCGCGGGGCTCCTCACTCCAAGCCGCTCAGGGTGAGAGGCAAGGTCGGCAATCGTCGCGGCCACCCGGCGCTCGTCCTCGCGGCTTGCACTCTCGACTGCGAGCACGGGAAGTGACGGCGCAAAGCCGGCCTCGAGCAGTTTCGTGGCGATTACGCCTGCGGTGGTGACGCCCATATAGACGAGAAGCGTATTCTTGCCCGAGGCGAGCGCGGCAAGATCGAGATGCTCGAAGCTTGGCTCCTCGCCACCGGCCTCATGGCCTGAGAGGAAGGTCACTGTGTGCGACACATCGCGATGAGTGAGGGGAATTTGCAGGCTCGCCGCCGCAGCAATACCGGCAGTGACGCCAGGTACGATCTCGATCGGAATGTCCGCCGCGCGAAGCGCATCGAGCTCCTCGCCGCCCCGCCCGAAGATGAAGGGGTCGCCTCCTTTCAATCTCACCACGGTCTGGCCGGCCTTGGCGCGCTCGATGAGCAGCGTGTTGATCTCGCTCTGCGGCACGCTGTGCTTGCCTTTCGCCTTGCCGACTGGAATCAGCTCGGCTTCACGGCGGGCATGATCGAGCACCCCAGCGCCGACCAGTCGGTCGTAGAGGATGACGTCGGCGGCTTTCAGTGCACGTACCGCCTTCATGGTGAGTAGCTCGGGATCGCCCGGGCCCGCGCCGACCAGGAGCACACGGCCCTGCATGGGAGGCGTTGCAGCCGCCGTTTCGATCGCTTCGCCGATCAGCGACTTGGCCTTGGCCTCGTCGCCCTCGAGCATGGCCTCTGCGGCGGCGCCCTCGAATACCGCCTCCCAAAATTTGCGCCGCCTCATGCCGGAGGGAATCTTGTCGGCGACGGCGCCGCGGAACTCTCCGGCGAGGCGAGCCAACGCATCGAGGCGCGGATGCAGCTCCTGCTCGAGCCACGCGCGCAGGCGCTGTGCGAGGACCGGCGACGCCCCCGAGGTTCCGATCGCCACCGTAACCTCGCCGCGATCGACGATGGCTGGAAGCACGAAAGTGCAGAGCTCAGGTCGATCCGGCACGTTGACCGGGACGCCGAGTGCACGCGCAATGGCGGAGACGCGGGTATCCTCTTTGTCGTCCTCGGTGGCGGAGATGACGAGCGGGCGGCCGCGCAATTGATCGATGCCCGGTAGCGCGGGAAGAAGCGACACGTGTCCCGTCTCCACGAGAGCGGCGAGTTCAGCGACAACTTCGCTCGCGGCAACATCGACCGATGGCGCGCGCTTCAAGAGAAGGCGGGCCTTCATCGCCGCAAGTTCGCCGCCCCCGACTACCAGCGGTGACTTGCCCGCGAAGCTCACGAAGATGGGGAAGGTCCGCATTACGCTACCCTCCCACCACGAGCCGCTCTTGCGGCGTATCGGCGAGGCTCTCGGGCGCAAGTTCGACCTCGAGCCCGTCAAGCTCCTTCGACATGATGATCTGGCAGCAGAGCCGCGAACGCTCGTCGACATTGAAGGCGCCGTCGAGCATCTCGAGCTCCTCGTCGCTTGGCGGCACCAATTTCGACAGCCATTTCTCTGCAACCCAGACATGGCAGGTTGCGCAGGCGCAGGCGCCACCGCACTCGGCCTTGATCGGCAGGCCCCAGTCGCGGATCACCTCCATGACGCGCCAGCCCTCGAGCGCTTCGAGCCGGTGGCTGGTACCGTCGGGCATGTGCACGGTGAGGAACATGATTCAGACGATCCTCCAGAAAAGCTGCGGCGAAGCAAAGGAGGTCGTGTACTGGAAAGGAAGCGGCTTGTCAGGAGCAACGTCACGGTGAGCGGCGGCTGCAATAAACGCGGCATTAGTCCGCTTGCGCGGCATCGCATTGGCCGCGGGCAATTGCCCCACGCCAAAAATGCTTGCGCCGCCCGAAGACTCTCTGGCCAGCATCGTGTCAGTCGCCCGTATGTGCCTGAGCCAAGAGCCCAGGGCCGCCTCTGTGTGGTTAGACCTATTGGAAAATAGTGGAAAATGATTCCACCGATAAGGCCATTGCAGCAATAAGAAGGAAATTCATTCCTATCAATGCAAAAAGATAGAATTTTCTTCTATACTGGCAGCATGGGATGCTTTTCATCCTCGCAGCCTACAGGACCGCGCAAATCCGTTCCGCCTTGCTCTGGACGCGCTGCTCGGCAGCGTTGTGTGGCTCGATGGTTTCCAAGATTCGCATGCGTTGTTGCCCCCCCCGCACTAGTCCCCGCGGGAGCCCATCTCCTAAAGTTATCCCGCGGCAGGGGATGGGCGCGTGGTCAAACGCGCCGTGGCGTCAAGTTGGGGGCTGGAAGTGGCACGTCGTCGGAGGACCGCGCCTGCTGCGCGGCGCGTAGTTGTGCGGCGATGCGGACCACGTCGCTTATTGCCTCAGCGACCGATAGGAAGCTCTGAGCGCAAGGCGCTCCTTCTCGGTACTGCGCTCGCCTCCACGCTTCTCGCCGGTGTCCTCTGCGCTCCTTCTCCTGCCGTTGCGGTCCCGCCTGGTGTTTCTTGCTCGACGCCGGGCCCGACTCAGATTTTTGAATACTCCAACACCGACCCCATCATCTGCGTGAATACCGACACGCGTGTGGGCGACCCCTTCGCTATCGAACTGAACACAGTGGGGGACGGAAATTTCATTGATCTCAATAACAGCGGCACGCTGCACTCGACTGCGCTGGGGATCACCACCTCCACCAACGGTTATCAGGCCGGCATCCACATCGTGAACAGCGGCGACATCACCGTTTCTTCCGTAGCCTTGCACATCGGGATCGTAGCTTACACCCGTTACGACGACAGCCCTATCGTCATCGATAACTCGGGTAAGCTGAGCGTAACCACCTATGGTGCGGATGCCCACGGTATACGAACATTAACTGCCGGATATGATAGCCCGATCACAATTCAAAACAGCGGCGATATCGCCGTTAGCGCAGCGTCCCTGTTTGCGGCTGCGTATGGAATTTCCGCGTCTACGCGATACAGCACCGTCAACATTGTAAACAGCGGCGACATCACCGCCCAGTCGGCTGGTTCTTTTGCCTTCGGCATCGCAGCCCAAGCCTTTTACGGCTCCATCGAGATCCACAACGGCGGCGACATCACTGCGACCTCGCAAGCGTATTCCCAACGTGCCATCGGCATCAGTGCACAAACTCTATTCGGCAATATCGCCGTCTTCAACAGCGGCGCGGTGACGTCGTCATATTATGCGATCGCAACAAATTCCATTTACGGCAATACGCATATTGAGAACAGCGGAGCTCTGAAGACCGGGGTTGACGGAATCTTTGCCCTTGCCGGGTACGGCAATATCGACATCGTCAATAGCGGCGATATCGCAGCCGACGTGCACGGGATTCACGCTTATGTCTATGGTCAGGGCGACGTTTCCATCACCAACAGTGCCAAGATCGACGCCGGCGCGATCGGCATTCTGGCCGGCAGTATCGCGGGACAGGTCCATATCGAGAATACTGGCGAGGTGACCTCGGGCAACGCGGGTATCTTCGCCTTCACCGCCTCCGACAATAGCAAGATCACGATCTCGAACGCCGCGAAGATCACCTCCGGCTCTGTGGGCATTTTTGCGGCGACGGGATTCTACGACTACGCGTGCGGCTGCGCGGCTGTCCCCGATCTCATTCCGTCCGGCTCCGGCGCGGGCAGTCCCATCTCGATTGCCAATTCTGCAGCCATCGAGTCCATGGGCGACGGCATTTTCGCGCTGACTTATGGCATGGGGAGTGCCATCTCGATCTTCAACACGGGCAATATCGACGCCAAGGCCGGAACGCAATTTAGCGGCGATGCCATCTACGCGCAGGCGATCTCCGCAACGAGCCCGATCAACATCGTCAACCAGGGCGACATCAAGGGCGCCGACGACGGCATCGACGCCAGGACCTATGGCGCCGGCAGCCCGATCACCATCACCAACAAGGGTTCGGTGTCGGCGACCAATGTCGGCATCCAAGCGATCTCGACCGGCGCCAACAGTCCAGTCGTGATCGACAATCAAGGCACGATTGATCCGGCCGTCGGCATTTACGCCGTCGCCGTCGGCGCCGGGAGCACCAATCTGATCAAGAACTCCGGCACTGTGTACGGCGACTATGCCGGCATCCTCGCGGTGAGCCTCACCGGCACCAAGATCATCAACACTGGCGACATCGCGGCCAAGAGCGATTTCGCCATCGGCGTCTTTTATGGCCCCGCCACGATTTACAACAGCGGGCACCTCACCGGCTATGTCGGTCTCGCCAACGCCGACGACACCTTCATCAATGAGAAGGGGGGCGTGTTCGAGACCAAGCTGACGAGCTATTTCGGCGGCGGCACCGACCTGTTCCGCAACGAGGAGGGCGGCGTCGTGCTCGCCGCCACCGATCCGAGCGTCAAGGAGACGAGTTCCTTCGTCGGGCTCGAGCGCTTCGAGAACAAGGGCCGCATCAGCCTGCAAGACGGCGCCGTGGGCGATGTGTTCCGCATCGCCAATTCCTTCGTCACCCCTTACGGCGCCACCATCTATGGCGGCGCCCCGCCGATCGAGTTCGTCGGCTCCGGCAAGTCGGAGTTGGAGGTCGA
>JBLMXO010000108.1:0-4024 GCA_050257815.1 Actinomycetota bacterium | reverse complement strand
AACTGACATCGGCAGTCTCGTGTGGGAGTAGACATGGGATGGACGTTTTCACTTCTGCCGCGGAGTTCCTGCGTCATCGCCGTCCGGAACGGCCAGTCCTTGCACTGAGACCGCACGCGGCGCGGCGTGCGGCAAGCTGGTTCATCAAGAACTTCCCCGGCCGTGTGCTCTACGCCGCCAAGGCGAACGACGCGCCGGAAATCATCGAAGCTTTGGTCGAAGCAGGCATCCGCGGCTTCGATGTCGCCTCGCTGGTCGAGATCGAGCGCCTCGCTCCGGTGGAGGGTGCCGAGCTCTACTTCATGAATCCGGTCAAGTCGCGGGGTGCCATCGTGCGCGCCTATCGCGATTTCGGCGTGCGGAGTTTCGCCTTCGACAGCGACGACGAGCTCGACAAGATCCTCAAGGAGACGAGCGGCGGCGAGGACCTCGACCTCTTCCTCCGCGTGGCGTGTCCGAACACGCATAGTCTGATCCCGCTCGAGGGCAAGTTCGGCGCTTCAAGTGCCGCAGCGCCTGGGCTTCTGTTGCGCGCGCGACAAGTGGCGCGGCGGCTCGGCATCACCTTTCATGTCGGCTCGCAAGCCGTCGTCCCGGCTGCCTTCGGCGAGGCTCTGCGCCAGATCGGCCAGCTCACCTCAGGCGTTATGGTCGATGCCATCGATATCGGCGGGGGCTTCCCGAGCCGCTATCCCCACTCGGATCCCCCTGAGCTTTCGAGCTACATGGAGGAGGTGGTCCGCGCCGCCGACGAGCTCGCCGTCAAGCATTCCTGCGAGCTCATGTGCGAGCCGGGCCGGGCGCTAGTGGCGGAGGCCGAGTCGGTCATTGTGCGCGTCGATGCCCGCCGCGACGATGCGCTCTATGTCAATGACGGGGCGTTCGGCACTCTGTTCGATGCGGCCTATTTGGGATTCCGCTTTCCGGCGAAGCTCATCCCGGGCTCACGCCGCAAGCTGAGGGGGCTCGCCGAGTTCGCGCTTTACGGCCCGACCTGTGACAGCGACGACCACATGAAGGGTCCGTTCCTGCTGCCTGAATGCGTGCGCGAAGGCGACTATATCGAGATCGACCAGATCGGCGCGTACGGCCGGGTAATGGCGACTCATTTCAATGGGTTCGGCGAATATGATGAAGTCGTGCTGACCGACGAGCCGATGCTGTCGATGTATGCCGGCCGTGAGGAGTCGTCGGGCGCTGTACTCGAGGCTGCGCTGGCTTAGGCCGACCAAGAAGATCTTCAAAACGAAAGAGGGCCAACTTCCAGGAAGTCGGCCCTCTTCTTTTTCACGCCGGCTCGGAACGAGCTCGGACAGACATTAGGGTCGGCGCATATTACCACGGCGAGCGTCCTGCACGGCTTCTTCGTGATACCAGGCGCCGCTCACGATCTTGACGGCTCGCGGCGCAACGAACGGCTCGGCGGGCTTCACTTCCTCGCGACGACCGCCGAGAGCCGACCGACCACCTGCAGGGAACTGCAATATCTCGGCTGATTGCCGAGTGAGACTTTGCGTCATGGGTTTCTCCACTTCCTTGCGTCGGGCCTCCACGCGTCAGCGCGGGGGCATAGATAAGGTTCCGCTATATCGGAGTCGCAAGGTCAGTTGCACAGCAAAGTCGCAGAATCACTATCATTTCAGCATTCTTTCTTTTGCTCAGAGGCGCGCCACCATCGCGCAAGCTCCTCGCGAAAAGAGTGCCGAGACTTGCTGCTATCGCGAGAGCTGCGCTCCGCGCCGGTGAAATGGCGCATTTCCTTGATGAAGAGAGTTCGACCGGTTGCGCTCCGTCAGTGGACGACCGGCGCCTATCCAGCTCCTGTCGGATGCCGCCGCCTTGGCATGTTGATGCTTGAAACCCGCGCTATTGGCCGCCAGGCGGCGGAGGCGGGCCGGGATCCCCAACTCATCTCGCGTCAACAGCTCAAGAGGATATGCGATGACGAAGTATAAGCTCGAGTACATTTGGCTCGATGGATATACGCCGACGCCTAATCTGCGCGGCAAAACGCAGATCAAGGAATTCGATACCTTTCCCTCGCTCGGCGAGCTTCCGCTGTGGGGCTTCGACGGGAGCTCGACTATGCAGTCGGAGGGACATTCGTCCGACTGCGTTCTCAAGCCGGTTGCGGTCTATCCTGACGGCGCGCGCACCAACGGCGTTCTCGTCATGTGTGAGGTCATGATGCCCGACGGCAAGACCCCGCATCCCTCGAACAAGCGCGCCACCATCCTTGACGATCCCGGCGCATGGTTCGGCTTCGAGCAAGAGTACTTCTTCTACAAGGATGGCCGTCCGCTCGGCTTCCCGGCGTCAGGCTATCCTGCCCCGCAGGGCCCGTATTACACCGGCGTCGGCTACAAGAACGTCGGCGACGTCGCCCGCGAGATCGTCGACAAGCATCTCGGTCTTTGCCTCTACGCCGGCATCAACCACGAAGGCATCAACGCCGAGGTGGCGAAAGGCCAATGGGAGTTCCAGATCTTCAGCAAGGGCTCCAAGATCGCTGCCGACCAGATGTGGATGGCGCGCTATCTGATGATGCGCCTATGCGAGAAGTACTGCGTTGACATCGAGTGGCACTGCAAGCCGCTCGGCGATACCGATTGGAACGGCTCGGGCATGCATTGCAACTTCTCGACTGAGTACATGCGCACGGTCGGCGGCAAGGAGTACTTCGAAGCGATGATGAAGGCGTTCGAGAAGAACATCCACGACCACATCGCCGTCTACAGTCCGGACAACGACAAGCGCCTGACGGGCAAGCACGAAACCGCGCCGTGGAACAAGTTCAGCTACTGCATTGCCGACCGTGGCGCCTCGATCCGCGTGCCGCATTCCTTCGTCAACAACGGCTACAAGGGCTATCTCGAGGATCGCCGTCCGAACTCGATGGGCGACCCCTACCAGATCGCCTCGCAGATCCTGAAGACCATCGCGGAGGTTCCGGCAGCCGTCAGCGCTGCTGCCTAAGCTTTCCACCCGGGGGAGCAGTTCCATCGAGTGGCGTGGGCAGTCCATCCTGCCATCACGCCGCTCGATGGCCGCCCGCGGTAGAGCAGGAGGTCACGGCTTCCCCGATAGCGGTTTGCGTGCTCTCTGAAGCATGCCCGCTAACCGCGCGTGCGATTGAGAGGATTTCGCGCGTGCGCCAGTCGAAGAAGCCTCTGGAATTTGATAGTCTGTGACCGGGACAAACCGTCGCCGGCCTGTCCCCCCACGGGTTATAAGCACACCAAGCCGGCGGGGTCGCGGAAGGACGAACTCCGGGGAGGGCGTTCGGTCATGGCACGAGGGTCAACCGCTGCACTCCGGATGGAGGGGGAGCGGCGCCATCTGACCGTGATGTTCACCGACATGGTGGACTTCACCAAGATGAGCGAGAGTCTCAGCGAAGAATCCGTCTTTGAGCTGACCCGTCGTATCGCCAGCGAGCAGGCGAAATCGATCCACTCCAATGGCGGGGTGGTCCAGGACTTTGCCGGAGACGGCATCATGGCCGTGTTTGGAGCGCCCGTTGCGATGGAGGATGCGGCGCTCAGAGCCTGCCGCACCGCCCTCGATATCCAGGACCGCGTGGGTCGGCTGCAAAGTGAGCTTGAGGCCAGCTATGGTGTCAGGCCGCAGTTGCGCATCGGCATCCACACTGGCCCCGCCATCGTCGGTCAGATCGGCGAGGGCAAGCCCATGTCCTATAGCGCTCTCGGCGATACTGTGAACGTCGCCTCGCGCCTCCAAGCTTCGGCTGCGCCCGGCTCGGTTTGCATCACCAAGGCCACACTCGACCTCGTCGAAGGCTTCGTCGACGCCACCTTTCTCGGCGAGCGGCAGTTTAGAGGAAAGATGCAGGCGATCGAGGTCTACCGGCTCGACGCGCTCCGGTCCGGTGTCACGCGCTTCGGCGCCAAGCGCCGCCACGGCTTGACGCGCCTGCGCGGTCGCGACGTCGAGCTCGCGCTTTTGCGTGAGCACTGGAATGTGGTGAAGGCCGGCCGCTTTCGCCCGGTCAACGTGATCGGCG
>JBLMXO010000107.1:0-3821 GCA_050257815.1 Actinomycetota bacterium | reverse complement strand
CCCTTGACCTCCTCGGCGCCAAGCGGGGAGCCATGCGTCGCAGCAGTTCCGGCCTTGCTCGGCGCGCCGTAGCCAATGACGGTTCGGCAGGCGATCAAGGACGGACGGTCGGTGACGGATTTCGCATTCTCGATGGCGAGAGCGATCGCCTCAGGATCGTGCCCATCAACGCGAGACGTATGCCAGTTCGAGGCCCTGAAGCGCTCAAGCTGATCGTCGGAGATGGACAGGCTGGTCGGGCCGTCGATCGAGATCTGATTGTCGTCGAACAGGACGATGAGCTTGCCGAGCTTGAGGTGGCCAGCAAGAGAGATCGCCTCCTGGCTGATGCCCTCCATGAGGCAGCCGTCGCCGACAAGGCAATAGGTGTAATGATCGACGATGGCATCCCCGTAACGGTGATTGAGCAGGCGCTCAGCGAGAGCCATCCCGACCGCGTTGCCAAGACCCTGGCCAAGCGGCCCTGTCGTCGTCTCGATGCCGGGGGCGTGGCCATATTCGGGGTGTCCCGGGGTGCGGGAGCCGAGCTGACGGAAAGCCTTGAGCTGCTCGATATCCATGCCGGGATAGCCCGTCAGGTAGAGCAGCGCATAAAGCAGCATCGAGCCGTGGCCGGCCGAGAGCACAAAGCGATCACGGTCGGGCCAGTCAGGATGGGTGGGATCGAATTTGAGGAAGCGGGTGAACAGCGCGGTAGCGACGTCGGCCATGCCCATGGGCATGCCGGGATGGCCTGAATCGGCTTTCTGCACGGCATCCATGGCGAGAGCGCGAATGGCGTTGGCCATTTCTGAGGGCGACGCATCAGCCAAAGGCTGATCCTTGATCAGCGCGGGTCGTGTTGAAGTCATGTCGTAATTTCAATTGGTTAGGCTAAGGCCCATGGCTTGTCTGGTGGCGGGGACTCGAATATTCGCCCGTCTCTATCACACAAACACGCCGCATGGAGGAAGCCATCCGCAAATGGGAAACTCTCAATCGAATCGCCAGGGAGGGCGGCTCGCTTGAGAGCCTTGCCCCTTACGGAGTTCCCAAAAAATCAGCACGATGGCGAAGCCCTTCATCCAGGCAATCGGAGCGGCCCAGTCGGCGGTCTTGGCCGTCACCCTGGTCGGCTGCACCATAACGCCGCGGACCGCTCCCCCGGCCAAAGTCGCGAAAGTGCATAAAGGGCTTGAGGCGGCGCTCGATTGCGTCCTCGCGCAGCTCAACACGAAAATGGCGAAGGGACCGCCGCCAAACTTCACCCATGTGGTCAGTGTCGTGAGCCCCGGTCAGGTCGAGGAGATCATCCCTCAGCAGATTCCGAGCGGAAGGGGGGAGCTCTACGTGGTTCGCTTCACCGCCGAGGGTGACGGGACCACCAACATTCAACTGTTCAGCACGCTCAACGGCTTGGACAAGCGGGTAGAGGAAGCCATGTCTCCCTGCTTGCAGGGTTCCGGTCAGTCCAAGGTCAAAGCAAACCAGCCCAAGGTCAAAGCTCAATAGACGCGAGCGGCCATTGCCGCCTTGACAGCGTGATAGCCGACGAGAAGCTGGCTCAAGGTCAGCGGATGGCTTTTGCGATGACCATTGGCGGCATCAATCTGGCCGACCTGATCACGCAAATGCCCCGCCTCGGGAATGAGATTCCACAAGAGGTCCTCAATCCGCTCGGCCCTTTGATCCGAGATATTGCCGTTGATCTCGAGCACATCCACCGGCTTTCCGTCCTTGTCACGCGCAAGCTCAAGATGCAGCCCCGCATTGCTCGACCCGTCGAGCAGCGGAGTGAAGTCGGGATGAGGCAAGGTCGGGCGCAGGATGTGGCGCACGTCGAGATGGGTGTTATCGGAGCCGTTTCCATTGGGACTCTGGAAGCGGATCACGATGTCGGCGAAGGTGCGCTGCGGGTGGATGAAGGACTGGCTCGGAGACTCGCGCCGTTGGAGCTGCGCCATCACCTCTTCCAGCCTATAGCCGCGTTTGGTGGTATCGCGATGGATCTTCCACTTCACCCTGAGCTCCTCCTCGGGGTCGAGGAAGATCTTCACATCGTAGCATTCGCGCATGGCGCGCGTGGCGTAGCCTAGCAGCCCCTCGGCGATGACGAATTCCTTCGGCTTGACATATTGCGGGCTTTCGAGCGTGCCGTGCCGATGATCGTAGACAGGCTTCAGGATCGGCTCGCCACTGCGTAACAGGCGCAAATGCTGCTCGAGGATGTCGATATAGTTGGCGCGCGGGTCGAGCGCCGATAGCCCCGCCGCAGCGCGCTCGGCGCGGCTGTAACGGTGGTAGTCATCAGTGCAAATCACCGTGCAATGTGCGGCACCCAGAATCTGGGCGATGCCGGCCGACAGCGTCGTCTTGCCCGACGCGGAATCGCCGACGATGCCGAGGATGATCGGATGATCAACCCGTTTCGACATAAGTGACTCCAGACACCGTTTCCTCCTTCGCCGACTTTACGCCACGTCGCGCGCTGCGACGGCCGCAAGCCGATCATTTGGGATGAAGCTCGTCAGTATCTGACGTTCGCCTGTCGCTCCCGTTATCATCATTGTCTGCACCTTATAATGGGTCTTTGACCTCTCGACACCCTCAAGCATGAGCCCGGTAGTGATCCCGGTGGCACAGAAAAACACGTTGTCGGAGGCAATGATCTCGTCACGATCATACCATCTCGTGGTGTCGATCCCGGCTTCCTTGACCGCCTTCGCCTCGGTTTGCAGTTGCGGGTCGAGGCGACCCAAGAACTCGCCGCCCATCGCCCTGATGGCACATGCCGACATAACGCCTTCCGGCGTGCCGCCGGTTCCCATCAAAGCGTCAATGCCTGAGTCGGGAATGGCCGCCATCAGAGCACCGGCGACGTCGCCGGCGGGATAGAGCGCCACGCGTGCGCCAGCTTCGATGATGGCCTGGACCAGATCGCGGTGACGCGGCTTCTCCAAGACGAATACGGTGAGATCGGCGATATCCTTGTCGAGCGTCTCGGCGAGGATTGCGAGCTTTTTCGCCGGCGGCCAGCTTGGGTCGATCTTGCCACGTGCGGGTGGGCTTGCCACGAATTTCTCCATGTAGAAAGCGGGCCCCGGATTCATCATGGCGCCGCGCGGAGCGACGGCGAGCACGGCAAGCGCGTTGGTAAGGCCACGCACGAGATAGCTCGTGCCCTCGACAGGATCGAGGGCGATGTCGGCCTTGAAAGCGGACACCGGACGGCCGAGCCGCTCGCCACGCTGGGGCTGCGAGCCCTCGCCCTTGGTCGCCTCGCCGATCACCACGAGCGCGTCGATGTCGATCTCGGCGAGAGCGCCACGCATGGCATCGAGCCCAGCGCGAGCCCCCTCAGCGCCCTCTCCCCGGCCGATCCAATTAAAGGCGGCGCAGGCCGCGCGCTCGGTCACGAGGCGGAGGGAGAAAACGAGCGCCGGACTGACCGGACCCGAGGGCTCCATAACGGCTCCTTGAGCCCGTCCGCAACTGGGACGGTCCTTGACCAGGCGCCTCGCCTCTCATGACGAGGCCGAACGTTGGCACTCTAGCTTAGGGGTGGAGCGCAATCCAACGGGCAAAAGGCTGCACTCCAGGCGGAGTTAACGTCGCTTCAGCCTCGGATCGAGCGCATCGCGCAAGGCATCGCCCAGCACATTGACCGAGACGAGAACCGCGATCAGGACGAGTCCCGGAAGCACCGTGACCCACCAGGCGTCGGCGAAGATGAGATCGTAGCCCGAGCGGATCAGAGTACCGAGTGAAGGCTTGGTGACCGGCATGCCGAGGCCGAGGAAGGAGAGCGCAGCCTCGGCCATGATGGCGCCGGCGACCTGAGT
>JBLMXO010000106.1:0-2760 GCA_050257815.1 Actinomycetota bacterium | reverse complement strand
AACGTGCGCATCAGCCGCGGCAGGTCCTTGGGACCGACCACGACGATCGCAACGACGGCGATCACCAGAAGCTCAGACCAACCGATATCGAACATGGACGTGATGTAAGGCCCGATCCGCGATGGGCGAAGAGCCTCGCGCGAAGATAAGGCCTAGACTAGCCCGATTTCTGCTTGCGCGGCGTCTTGGCGCGGGAGGCGGTCTTGGCAGCGCGCGGCGCGGGCGCCGGCTCCTTGTGCTCGATGACCTTGGGCTCTGGCTCCTTGGTCGGCTCTTCGTCCTCGGCCATGCCCTTCTTGAAGCTCTTGATCCCCTGCGCGACGTCGCCCATCAGCTCGGAAATCTTGCCACGGCCAAACAGAAGCACGAATAGCACGAGCACGATCAGTATATGCGACCAGCTCAATCCCATCAGCGATCTCCAGCGGGCGTTAACGGGCCCGGCGTTGAATTCGGGGGCACTATGGCAGCAAAGCCCTCCCCCCTCAAGCAGGGCGGGGAGCCTCGGTTGAGGGGCCGGACGCGCCGCTCTCGGCCTCGAACACGAGCACAGCGCCAGCATCGACGCCGACGCCCACTTCTGTGCCCTGCCGCGGCACGTCGCTCTCCTTGACCCGCGCCAGGATCGGCGCGTCGAGCCCCTGTACCGCCACCTCGACCAGGCCCACATCGCCCAAGAAGCGCGTGTCGAGCACGCGGCCAGGTACCCCCTGCCCTGGCGCCAAAAGCTGCACGCCCCTCTGGCGCACGCAGACGATTGCCGCCTTGCCATCCTGGATGCCGCCAGCGAAGAAGCGGCCGAGCACAGTCTCGGCACTCCCCTGCTCGACCCGGGCTGGAAGCTCGTTAAGGTCGGAGAAGGTGCGCGCGGCGAGGATGTCCTTCGGCGCGCGGTAGAGGTCAACCGCGGTACCGGTCTGCACGATCTTGCCCTTCCGCATCAGCGCCACGCGGTCCCCCATGCGCATCGCCTCCTCGGCATCGTGGGTGACGATGATCGAGGTGGCGCGCGTCTCATGCAGGATGG
Source organism: Actinomycetota bacterium (assembly GCA_050257815.1). Lineage (GTDB taxonomy): Bacteria > Pseudomonadota > Alphaproteobacteria > Rhizobiales > Methyloligellaceae > Methyloceanibacter. The sequence goes on along the minus strand of JBLMXO010000106.1, from coordinate 1,733 downwards.
CGAGAGTCTCTTCGCGCATATTCTCCCTAAGCCGCGGATCGAGGCCTGAGAACGGCTCGTCCATCACAAGCACGCTCGGCCGCGGGGCAATGGCTCGGGCGAGCGCCACGCGCTGCTGCTCGCCGCCCGAGAGGATGTGCGGATACTCGCCCGCATAATGGCCGAGCCCCACGCGCTCGAGCGCAGCGAGAGCCTCGGCCTTGGCCTCGCTTCGCGTGAGCGACTTCAGCCCGAAGGCGACGTTGTCGAGGATCGAGAGATGGGGGAAGAGAGCGAAGTCCTGGAACATCAGTCCCACGCCTCGCTTCTCGGGTGGAACGAAGCGGTTCGGTCCAGCAACTTCCTGATTGTCGATCAGGACGCGCCCGCCCGATGGCCGCTCGACGCCTGCTGCAATACGAAGCAGCGTAGTCTTGCCGCAGCCAGACGGACCGAGCAGGCAGATGACCTCGCCAGGCTCGATGTCGAGGCTCACGTGATCGAGCGCGAGGCTTTCGCCGTAGCGGCGGGAGACATCCTCGAAGGTCAGCCGCGCGGCGAAGGTCACGGCGGCCTTGCTCCGCGCGGCCTTGCCGGCTCCGTTTGCTTTCCGCCTCTTAGCGGCGACCGCGCGCGTGCGCGCTTTCAGAGTCTCGAACATGGCGTTGATCTATGCGTTCGCGGCGGCCGAGCGCAACCCTCAGCCTGCCTTCCCAAACTTCGGCTCTAAACCCGAGGAAGTCCGTTGCCGCTAGGAATTAGCGCCGGCCTGTTGTTCACTGAGCGTCGACAGCCCATTGAGGATCAGCGCAAGCAAATGAGCGAAACACCGCCTCCCATCAAGATCAAGCATCTCACCGACGATCTGATTGTGTTCTACGCGGGCCGAGAGCAGGTCCCGCGCTTCCTCGAGGAGCACAACTGGATTGACGATTCCGCCATCAAGCTCGGTACCGGCATGTACGCAATCCATAGTGGCACCGAGGCCGTCGTCTACGACACCTTTACCAGCGTGCCGCATGCGGAATTCGTTCGTGGCTATCTCGATAACATGGGGATCAAGAAATTCACCGTGGTGCTCAGCCATTGGCATCTCGATCACATCGCCGGCAACGTGGTGTTCCAAGATTGCGCCATCATCGCGCCGTCGCTCACGCGCGATGCGATGCTCAAGCGCAAAGCCGACATCGAAGCGGGCAAGATATGGGGACCGCCCGCAATCAAGCCGCTCATCTTCCCCAACATCCTGTTCGACGACCATTTGGAAGTCCGCGTGGGAGAGATCGGCCTCGACCTCCGGCGCATGAACATCCACAGCATCGACGGATGCGTCGTCTATCTCGCCAAGGACAAGGTCCTGCTCGCCGGCGACACGCTGGAAGACCCGCTAACCTACATGATCGAGGTGGAGAACCTCGCCGAGCACCTCAGGAGCCTGGAGGAAATGCGGCACTGGGATGTCGCCAAGATCCTTCCCAACCACGGAGACCTCGACGTCATCATGGCGGGCGGGTACGACAAGAGCCTCATCGACGCGACCATGGCCTATGTCACCAGGATGCTGTCGCGCGCGCACGACGCCGGTTATCTGAACGGAACGATGGAGGATTTTATCGGCGCCGAAGCCGCCAAGGGTTGGATCCATCCGTTCGAGCCCTACCGCGAGGTGCACGAGCAAAATCTCAAGCTGGTGCACGACTATTGGAAGGACAGGGCGCTCCCTGAGCTTGCTTCCTGATTAAGCAAGCTCGCCA
>JBLMXO010000105.1:0-6801 GCA_050257815.1 Actinomycetota bacterium | reverse complement strand
GAGCGGCGTCGGCTTGAACTCGCCGCGCTCGATGCCGCGCTCGATCAGCCGGGTCATGGTCTCGATCCCGCGCGAGACGACCTGCTCGTAGTAGAAGGCGGTGAGTTCGGGATGTTTGTGTCCTTCGGCGATGAGGAGCCGCGCGATGAAGGCGCGCTTCGAAGAGACAAGCTCCTGGACGAAGGAAAGGAACGGGCCCTTGAGGAAAGCCTCGACGGGCAAGTCAGTCTGCTCCATCTGCTGGCGGATCACGTCGAAATGCGAAGTGATGACGCTCCTGACCACCGCCTTGAACAGCTCCTCCTTGGTCTTGAAGTAGAGATAGGGCAGGCCCTTAGACACGCGGGCGCGCGTCGCCACGTCCTCCAGCCGCGTCCCGGCATAGCCATGTGCGGCGAATTCCTCGAAGGCGGCGGCGACGATTTCCTGCGGGCGCGTGTCCTTGCGCTCGCGGCGCCTGACAGCGCGACGTGACGTGGTCTTCGCGTGTGCTTGCTTTGCTCGTGCAGCTTTCGCCTCAGCCATTGCCTCGCCTCTCTGAGGAGACCTCGTTGCCGGTCCTCCCCGGTGGGTTGCAGCCCACTCGGGAATATAATGACTGACCGGTCAGTACCGCAATGGCGTTAAATAGAAAACCGCATAAAACCTGGAAATTTAGCTAATGATGCAGACCGCCCTTCGCAGGCGCTTTGCGGGAAATCAAAGGGGCGCAAGATGCGCCTCGCGCCGCAGCCTTCAGGCCCGTGGATGGGCCCTTTCGTAGGTCTTGAGCAGATGCTCGCGGTCGACCTCGGTATAGCCTTGCGTGGTCGAGAGGCTCGCGTGGCCCAAGAGTTCCTGGATCGACCGCAAGTCGGCGCCCGCGCCCAAGAGATGCGTGGCGAAGGAATGCCTGAGCGCATGCGGCGTCGCCGTCTCCGGCAGGCCGAGTGCCGCACGCGTCCGCGCGATCTTGAACTGGATGATGCGGGGCGAGAGCTGCTTGCCCTGCGCCCCGACGAAGAGCGGATCGTCCGAGCCAAGCCGCATCGGGCAAAGCTTGAGATACGCCTCGACCGCTTGGCGTGCGATGGGCAGCACTGGGACCACCCGCGTCTTGCTTCCCTTGCCCGTCACCCGCAGCATGTCGCGCCCTTTGACCGGCGCGTCTTTGCGCTTGAGCGACAGCGCCTCCGAGATGCGCAAGCCTGAGCCGTAGAGCAGAGCAAGCACCGCCGTGTCGCGGGCGATGACCCATTCCGCTTGGTCGGGAGACGCGATGTCGGCGCTGTCGACGAGAGCGGTTGCCTTTTCCGCGGTGATCGGCTTCGGCACCGAATGCGGCAGCTTGGGCAGCGCCACCGCGCGGATTGCGTCGTTCTTGCCGTAGCCGCGCCGTTCGAGAAACTTATAGAACATCCGGAGCGCCGACAGCGTGCGCGCCAGACTCCTGCTGCCCACTCCTTTGCTCCGCCGCGCCGCGAGAAAGCCGCGCACGTCGCGCGCCTGCAGCGCGAGCAACTGCTTCATGTCGGGCAGGCGATTGAGGTGCACGGCGAGAAACGCGAGGAACTGGCTGATGTCGCGCTCATAGGCTTCGGCCGTCTTGACCGCGAGCTGGCGCTCGGTGCCAATATAGGCGAGCCACTCCGCGACCGCCTCGCGCACGTAGGGCGACCCCATATACCGCTGTGGTGAAGCCTTTTCCGCCAAGCCTGAATCCCTCGAAGCACATAAAGGCGCGCCCCGCGCGAAGCGCCTACTATGCGTATCTGAGTCGTTAAGCCGCCCCTAACCACGGAACATGGCCAAGACCGAGACGATAGCCAAGCCGAAGACGAAGGTGCCCGCGGCGCGCCCGACCGTACCGGTCATGCTGCCGCTCGCGCTGCCAGCGCCTTACGACTATCTCGTGCCGGAAGGAACGCGCGTGGAGCCGGGCCAGTTCGTCGTCGCTCCGCTCGGGCCGGTCGAATATCTCGGCGTGGTGTGGACGAGGCCTGAGGGCGAAGCTCCTCCCGACGTCAAGCCGGAGAAACTCCGCGCGATCGTCGAGGTGATCGACGACGTGACGCCGTTGCCGCGCGTCAATCTCGACTTCGCCGACTGGGTCGCCAACTACACGCTGTCGTCGCCCGGCATGGTCTTGCGCATGATGATGAGCGCAGGACGCGCCTTCGATCCGCCCGCGCCGCGCTATGGCGTGCGCATGGTGGGCGCGCCTCCGCAGCGCATGACGCCGGCGCGGGCCCGCGTCATCGAGGCGGCGTCTAACGGCATGATCTGGGTCAAGTCGAGCCTCGCCGAGGCTGCCGGCGTCAGCCCCGGCGTGATCGACGGGCTCGTGGACTCCGGCACGCTGATCGCCGAGCCCCTTCCCGACTGGCATGCGCTGCCGCTCGACATCACCAAAGAGCGCGCACATCTCACCAAGGAGCAGAGCGACGCCGCACGCGAGCTGCTCGCCAACACCAGCGACGGCTTTGCCGTCACTCTGCTCGACGGCGTCACCGGCTCGGGCAAGACGGAAGTCTATTTCGAGGCCATCGCGCAGGCGCTCGCCAAGGGCAAGCAGGCGCTCGTGCTCATGCCGGAGATCGCGCTGACCAGCCAGTTCATCACCCGCTGCGAGGAGCGCTTCGGCGCCAAGCCCGCCGAGTGGCATTCCGGCGTGCCAGCGCCGCAGCGCGGCCGCGTCTGGCGCGCGATCGCCGAGAACAAGGCGAAGCTCGTGGTCGGCGCGCGCTCAGCCCTCTTCCTCCCCTTCCCCGATCTCGGCCTCATCGTCGTCGATGAGGAGCACGACGCGGGCTACAAGCAGGAGGAGCGCGTCACCTATCAGGCGCGCGACATGGCGGTGGTGCGCGGCCACCTCGGCAATTGCCCCGTGGTGCTGAGCTCGGCCACACCCTCGATCGAGAGTCTCGTTAACGTCGAGCAGGGCCGATATCGGCACATAAAGCTCGGCACGCGTTACAAGGCCGACGGGCTCCCCGCCATCGCCGCGATCGACATGCGCGCCAACCCGCCGGAGCGCGGCAAATGGCTCTCGCCGGTCCTGGACGACGCCGTCGCCGAGACCTTGGCGCGCGGCGAGCAGGCTCTCCTGTTCTTGAACCGCCGCGGCTATGCGCCGGTCACGCTGTGCAACAAATGCGGCTTCAAGTTCGAGTGCCCGAACTGCTCCGCCTGGCTCGTCGAGCACAGGTTCCGCCGCCGACTCGAATGCCACCATTGCGGCACGTTAATCGCCATCCCCGACAAGTGTCCGCATTGCCAGGCCGAGAATTCGCTCGTCGCCTGCGGGCCCGGCATCGAGCGCATCGCCGAGGAGATCGCCGAGCGCTTTCCCGACGCGCGCCGCGTTCTCTTATCGAGCGACCTCACCCCCAACATCGCCGACCTCCGCCACACCCTGCACGAGATCGAGGACCGCGAGGTCGATATCGTCATCGGCACGCAGCTCGTGGCCAAGGGCCATCACTTTCCTGGGCTCGCTCTCGTCGGCGTGGTCGACGGCGATCTTGGTCTCGCGCAGGCCGATCCGCGCGCGGCGGAGCGCACCTTCCAGCTTCTCAACCAGGTGACGGGGCGGGCCGGCCGCGACGCCATCAAGGGGCGCGGCCTGATCCAGACCTACATGCCCGAGCACCCAGTGGTCGCCGCGCTCGTCTCCGGCGACCGCGACACCTTCCTTGCGCGGGAGATCGACGAGCGGCGCGCGGCGCGCCTGCCGCCCTTCGGCCGGCTCGCGGCACTCCTCGTTTCGGCCAGCTCGCGCGAGGCTGCTGAGTCTTACGCGCGCGAGGTCGCCCGCAAGGCGCCCGCCGCAGCCAAGATCGAGGTGCTGGGTCCGGCAGAGGCGCCGCTGTCGGTGATCCGCGGCCGTCACCGCTTCCGTCTCTTGGTGAAGGCCGCGCGCGAAGCCGATCTGCAAGCCTATCTGCGGCTCTGGTTGTCAGCGGTGCCCAAAGCCAAGGGCGACGTCCGCCTCATGGTCGACATCGACCCCTATAGTTTTTTGTGATGCTTGCGATCAGCTTGGCCAAGGCGATAGGCCGCGGCCTTTCCACTCTTTCCGGGTACTCGTTCGATCATCCCTGCCGCAATCATTTTCGAGAAGGTCTTCCTAATTTTGCTATCAGAGGGCTCGCGACAAACTTCCCTCGCCTTTGTGTTGTTTATCGACTCGTTCTCGTGGAGATAGCCCATGATTAGCTCTTCTGCCGAGGCCAACTGCTCGTGGCGAAGCGTCACCATTACGGCGTTATCTTTTTCGAGCACGATTGGTTCTTTCAAATTCAGGCGACGCATGGCGTCAAACGCCGTGTTCAGTCCTTCGCCGACGTCTTTGTTAGGGGGCTCGGGAAACTTATTGATTAGGCGGACCAGACTTGGATTTCGAGCGAACCGCTCCTCTTGAATGTTTTCACGGTGATGTGTGCGGGCAGCCGACCAGGGCTTTGGACCTCAATTCGATTATCAAAGATGCGGACGTGTATGTCGTCATTGATGCTGTAGTCCCTGTGAATGACCGCGTTTGTTACGATTTCGTGGATCGCTTCCTGTGGATATTGAATTCTCTCCAAGCCCGCCTTTCCAAGAATGGGAATGCCTTCGATGATCTCCACTCTGCCGCCACGCAGCCGATGATTTTGGCCAAGGAGGCGCCTCGCGATGACCATCACCATTACCGCCTTCGAGCGGTCACCCAATGGCGGCAAGGGACTGGCGCGCGATACGCGCGTGCGTTGGGCGCTTGAAGAAGTGGGCCAACCTTACGAGGTTCGCCTTGTTTCGTTCCGCGCGATGAAGGAGCCCGCGCATCTCGCGCTTCATCCATTCGGTCAGATTCCGACCTACGAGGAAGGCGATCTCGCCCTGTTCGAGACCGGGGCGATCGTGCTCCATATCGCCGAGCGCCATGCTGGCCTGCTGCCGGACGATGCCGCCGCCCGTGCCCGCGCGATCACATGGATGTTCGCCGCGCTCAATACGGTGGAGCCGCCGATCCTCGAGCTCGTAACCGCCAGGCTCATCGAGGGCGACAAGCCCTGGTCCGGGCAACGCATGCCTCTCGTCGAGGATCGCGTCCGTAACCGCCTGGACCAACTTTCCCTTCGCCTTGGCGATGGCGGCTGGCTCGATGGGCCGTTCAGCGCCGGCGACCTGATGATGGTGTCGGTGCTGCTTAGATTGAAAGCGTCGGGCATGCTGGACGAGTATCCGAACCTCTCCGCCTATGTGGCACGCGGCGAAGCGCGGCCCGCCTACAAGCGTGCCTTCGCCGCGCAATTGGCGGTCAACAAGCCACCGGCCGGCTGACTGAGGCCCCGGCTCTGCCGTCTCGAGCCGCTTCGTTCGCTTCCCCTCGCCCCTGTGAGGAGAGGGCTTTCGGCCGCGATCTTGCGTGCGGCGCGTTTAAGCGGCGCTTTCGCACGTCGCATGGCCGGAAGGGTGAGGGACCAAGAGCGCTCAGGACCGGAAGGCGGCTTCCCCTCACCCGCGAGTGAAGCCTATCGGCTTCACCGCGACCTCTCCCCTCTAGGGAGAGGTGAAAAGCTCGCGCGAATAGACTGCTGGTTACGACCCAGGGACGTCGTTGGCGGCGCGCACCAGGATATCGACGATGCGCGCCTAGCGCCGGCTGATGGGTTTCGCTTCGAGGTAGATTTCGAGGTTGTAGTGCCCGAACACATAGTTTGCTTCGCGCGCCAATTCGTCGGCGACGTCCGCGGGCTCGCACCCCCCGTCGATATATCGCTTGATCAGTTCACTCAGTTCTTTGGCAAAATCCTTCGGGTCATCCGGCATCTAGCTTCCTCCAGCCCTGCTTCTCCCCGCACGTCTATTGACCCGGATTGTAGCCGTCAGCGGCAACGGCTCGCAATTCTGTGGAGGGCGCCCGAGGACTGAAAGCCCTGAGGGCGCCTGCGCCCACGCGTCGCCTTGGCTCGGCGCTCCGCCGCCTTGGACTGACGACTCAACGACAACCGATGACTCAAACGAGGAGGGCTCTCGATGAAGCGGCTATTGATCTCGCCTGCTGCCGCGCTCGCCTTATGTGTCGGCGGGATTTCGGCGACGCCCGCATCGGCCCATTATTGCCGCCACCACTATTGCTACTACTACTATCCTTACCATCACCATCACCACCACCACCATCATCATCACTGCTGGTGGCGCAACGGTCACAAGCATTGTCGCTGGTGGTGGTACTAACCCCTTGTGCGTGAGGCCGGAGCGTTGCTCCGGCCTTCTTTTTGGGGCCCGCAACGTCGCCGACAAGCATCGCGGTCGTCATGGCCGGGCTTGGCCCGGCCATCCACGATTTCCCCATGGCGAGTCCACAAATCGTGGATGCCCGGCACTGCGGCCGGGCATGACGAAGTTGGATTTGACTGCTGCTCGTTACGACCCGCGGATGTCGTTGGCGGCGCGCATCAGGATCTCGACGATGCGGCCTTCGGCATCCTCTCCGGTCTCGAGCCGCTTCGCCGCCACGTCGCGTAAGTTCTCGAGCGCGGCGCCGACGAGCTTCGGCAACGCGCTCTCCTCTTCGCCGTGCCGCTCCTCCCACGCGCGGCGTCTCCGCGCGAGCTTCTTGCCGATCGCTTCGAGCCGCGCCAGCACCATGTCGGCGACGTCGCGATTCTCGTCGAGATAGGCGCGGCCTTCTGTAGTGATGGTGTAGCGCTTCCTGGCGCCTTCGCTCTCGGCGGTGACGTAGCCCGCCTCCTCGAGGAAGGTGAGCGTGGGGTAGACCACGCCGGGCGATGGGCTGTAGGCCCCGCCCGTCTTCTCCTCGATCAGCTTGATCAG
>JBLMXO010000104.1:0-2799 GCA_050257815.1 Actinomycetota bacterium | reverse complement strand
TGATCGGCAAGTCACAAGTGATCCTCGTCGATACGCCCGGCATCTTCCAACCGAAGCGGCGGCTCGACCGTGCCATGTTTGCCTCGGCATGGGACCGTGCTGGCGACGCCGATATCGTCGTGCTGGTGATCGATGCGCAGCGCGGCCTCGACCAGAGTCTCGATGTGCTGTTGAAACATCTACCGGAGGTGAGGCACCCGATCGTTGCCGTCCTCAACAAGATCGACCAGGTCGCGAAGCCCGACCTGCTGCGATTGGCAACTGACGTTGCGGCGATCAGGCCGTTCGAGCGCGTATTCATGCTGTCGGCGTTGACCGGCGATGGCGTCGCCGATCTCAAGGCCTATCTGGCGAGCGCGATGCCCAAGGGACCGTGGCTCTACCCCGCGGATCAGCTCACCGACGCCTCTCTGAGACAAGCCGCAGCAGAGGTCACGCGCGAGAAGCTGTTCTTGCGGCTGCACGAGGAGCTTCCCTATCAGCTCACCGTGGAGACTACGGAATGGAAGGAGCTGAAGGACGGGAGCGTCAGAATCGAGCAGACGATCTACGTCACGCGCGAGAGCCAGCGGAAGATCGTACTCGGCGCCAAGGGCCAGACCATCAAGGAGATCGGCAGCCTGGCGCGCAGCGAGATCGCCGAGATGGCGGGGGTACCTGTTCATCTCTTCCTCTTCGTCAAGGTGCGCGAGCGCTGGGGCGAGGACCCCGAGCGCTACCGCGAGATGGGGCTGGACTATCCCAAGGAATAGGGGTGGAAATCTCCCCATGGACTTCAGCGACGAAGCGATCTTTCTCTCGGCCAAGCCGCTCGGCGAAACCAACATGGTTGCCGAGGTTCTTAGCCTCGGTCATGGCCGCCACCTGGGGCTGGTACGGGGAGGGCGCTCGCGCCGCATGCGGCCCTTGCTCCAACCTGGCAATCTCATCCGCGTCACCTGGCGCGCCCGGCTTGCCGAGCATCTCGGTGGCTTCAACGTCGAGTTGATGGAGGCCCATGCCGCGCGCGTGTTGGACGACGCCCGCGCGCTTGCCGCCATTTCGACGCTGGCAGGCCTTGCGCGGCTCCTCCCCGAGCGCGACCCACATCCCGGGCTGTACAACACCGCACTGACGGTTCTCCGCTCCTTCGACCACGCTGCACTTTGGCCGGCGCGTCTCGTCCGCTGGGAGCTACAGCTCCTCGGCGATCTCGGCTTCGGTCTCGATCTTACCGAGTGCGCCGCGACCGGGGCCGATGCCGATCTCATCTACGTCTCGCCGCGCTCGGGCCGCGCCGTGTCGCGCGACGCCGGCCAGCCTTATTGCGACAAGCTGCTCAAGCTGCCCGCGTTTCTCCTCGATGAAGCCGCAATGGCCAGTGATACCGACATTCTCTTGGGCCTTACCTTGACTGGGCATTTCCTCGAGCGCGATGTCCTCGTCCCTCACGGCCTTGCCATGCCGCAGGCCCGCGAGCGCCTGATCGCGCTGCTAGGCCGGCCTCATGCGCCCGCTCGCTCAGCTTGAGAGGCTAAGCTATCTTTGGCTGGTTGCGTGCGGCATGAGTGCCATGAGACAGTTCGGAGGCGTCTTTGTCCTGACGGTCGCGGTGGCGGCAGCGAGCCAGGCATCGCCCGCTCACGCGCAGCAATTCGACATCCCACAGACTGACAAGGCGGCGATCATCGCCGAGACCAATGCCTATCGGGCGTCGAAAGGACTTCCGCCCTTGCGCGAGAACCAGCAGGCGAGCGGAGAGGCGCAAGCCTATGCCGACTATCTCGCCGAGACCACCAAGCAGGGCCATAGCGCCGACGGCCGCAGTCCATTCTTTCGGCTCCGCACCAGCGGCGCAAGGTTCTGCAAGTTTCGCGGTGAGAACTGGCATGAGTCGTGGACTCGGCCGGAGCGCGCCTCGCCTGAGACGGCCGTTGCCGCGGCCATGACCTTCTGGAAGCACTCGCCAGGACACGAGCGCGCGCTGAGGTCGAATTCAACCGAGATCGGCGTCGGCATGGCCGGCTGGCGGCACGGCAATCAGTGGTACTATCAGGAGATCCAAGTCTTTATCGATACGTCCTGCCTCAAGACTATGCAGACCGCGTTGAACGACGTAGGCGACCGAACACCACCGCTGCCGATCCGCAAGCCTTTGCCGCCGTTGCCCGACCGCAACCCTTCGCGCCCTTGAGCCGAGCGCCGCGATGCGCTAAGCGCCGGTCATGGGAAAACGCGTAACCCCGCCGTCTGATTCGCAAGGGCCGATCGAGCCCGTCGATCTCCGCGAGGCGCTCGAGCAGCGCTACCTCGCCTACGCGCTCTCGACCATCATGCATCGCGCGCTGCCCGATGTGCGCGATGGGCTGAAGCCGGTGCATCGCCGGCTGCTGTACGCCATGCAGCAGTTGAGGCTTAGCCCCCAAGGCGAGTTCCGCAAGTGCGCCAAGATCGTCGGCGACACGATGGGCAATTTCCATCCTCACGGCAACCAGGCGATCTACGATGCGCTTGCGCGTCTCGCTCAGGACTTCACTGTCCGCTACCCGCTGGTCGACGGACAGGGCAATTTCGGCAATATCGACGGCGATAACCCCGCAGCAGAGCGTTACACCGAAGCGCGGCTGACCGCGGTCGCGGCTCATCTCCTCGATGGGATCGATGAGGACACGGTCGATTTCCGCGCCAATTACGACGGGCGCGAGCAGGAGCCGTCGGTGCTTCCTGCCAATTTCCCCAATTTGCTCGCCAATGGCGCCTCGGGCATCGCCGTCGGCATGGCCACCAACATCCCGCCGCACAATGCCGGCGAGCTGTGCG
>JBLMXO010000103.1:0-4388 GCA_050257815.1 Actinomycetota bacterium | reverse complement strand
ACAACCTGTCGCGGCTCTATAACGTCGATACCGCCGGCAGAATCGCCTTCCCCCTGATCGGCAATGTCGAGGCCAGAGGGCTGACCACGAGCCAACTCGGCTCAGCCATCGAGGCCAAGCTCAGACAGAACTACATCAAGGATCCCAAGGTCTCGGTCGAGGTCGACGCCTACCGGCCCTTCTTCATCCTAGGCGAGGTCACCAAGCCCGGAGGCTACCCCTACGTCAACGGCATGACGGTCGAGAGCGCGGTCGCCATCGCCGAAGGCTATACCGAACGCGCCAAACAGCGCATGGTCCGCCTCACGCGCAAATTCGGCGGGGTGCAAAGCACCGTCATGGTCCCCACCGATTATCCCGTTCAGCCCGGCGATACAATTTACGTAATGGAACGGATGTTCTAAAGCTCACGGAGCCGTCAACCCCAGGTTCCTCACGACGGGGCCCCGTGAGCTCTTCACTACGCATCCTGCATTGCATGCGCGCGCCCGTTGGGGGCCTGTTCCGGCATGTGCATGACCTCGCGCTCGGAGAAGCCCAGTTGGGGGCCGAAGTGGGGGTCGTGTGCGATTCTCGCACGGGTGGCGATGAAATCGCGGTGCAGCTTGGGCGCCTTGAGGACAATTGTGCTCTCGGCCTCACCCGCATGCCCATGCCGCGCCAGTTGGGGTTCGGCGACTGGCGCACGGTCGGTAGGATCACGAAGCTCGCTGCGAAGCTCGAGGTCGACGTGCTGCACGGCCACGGCGCCAAAGGTGGAGCCTATGCGCGGCTTGCTGGCAAGCGGCTGAAGCGCAAGGGGCAGAGAGTCAAAGTGGTGTATACGCCGCACGGCGGCAGTCTGCACTATTCGGCGGCGACGCCCTTGGGGCGGTTCTATCTTGGGGCCGAGCGCAAGCTCGCGCGCTACACTGACGGCTTCATCTTCGAGAGCGTGTTCGCCGCAAACCGCTATGTCGAGCTTGTCGGCCATCCGCAATGCCCGGTCAGGATCGTGCCGAACGGTCTCTATCGTCACGAGTTCTACGAAGGCATGCTCGCCGACGATGCCGTGGATTTCGTTTATGTCGGGGAACTGCGCGAGCTCAAGGGAGTCGATATCCTGCTCGAGGCGCTCGCGGCGATCCAATCCACGTTTCCCGGCCGTGCCGTCATCGTCGGCAGTGGGCCCGATGAGCGCAAATTCAAACGCCTTACGCGGAAGCTCGGTCTTGGCGCACGCGTCTCGTTCTCAGGGCCGCTACCCGCCCGCACCGCTTTTGCCCGTGCTCGCTGCGTCGTGGTACCGTCGCGGCTTGAGTCGTTCCCCTACATTGTGCTCGAGGCGGCCGCCGCGCACATGCCTCTGATCGCGACCAATGTCGGCGGGATCCCCGAGATCATGGGCAATATCGACATGTCGCTCGTCCCGGGCGGAGACGTCGGCGCTCTTGCTTCCCAGCTCCGCGCCTTCCTCACCAACCCGCAACCCTTCCTCGAGCGCGCCGACGATCTGCAGCGACATGTCGCAGCGCGATTCACCGTGGAGAACATGACTTACGAGATCGTGGATTTCTACGTTTCCGAGCTTCGCGCCGGCACGCAGCGCGCCGACGAGCGCGTCGCCTAACTCGCGCTTAACCATAAGGCGAAGCGCGCGCTTCCGCTTCACTCCTCCACAAGTCTCCCCGTGGCATAAACAGCGGATAATCCGCCTTGTCTTGGCGCGGCTTTTGCGTGCTCGAGACCTGCTGCGGCAAGAAGGATGGCGTGAATGCGTGAAGGGGAAGCGGTTCAGGCACGGGTGCCGTCAGTGCCCCGCGGCGCAAAGGCTTCGTCCAAGTCGAACGTGACCTTCGTCGAGAGGCGCCGTGTGCCGCGGCCTCCCCTCGCCGAGATAAGGCGCGGCGGCAAGGTCAATCTCCTGCCCCGAACGGTCGTGGCGGGCTCGGTGCGCATCATCGAGTTTCTGCTTGTCGCTGTGGTCGGCTTCGCCATCTACCTCGGCTATGTCGAGCGCGAGGGCATGCATAGCCACGTCATCTATCTCATCGCGGTGGTGATTGCCGCGACGGCGACGACCCTCACCTTCCAAGCTTTCAACCTCTATCAGGTCGAGGCCTTCAGTGCCTTCGTGCGCAGCTTCACTCGCGTCATCATCGCCTGGACTCTCGTCGTCGTCGGCATGATGGCCCTTGCCTTCTTCGGGAAAGTAGGCGCCGATTTCTCGCGCGTGTGGATCGCGACCTGGTACGTCGCGGCGCTCTCAGGGCTGTTCGGCGAGCGCTTCGCACTCTCGCTGCTCGCCAGGCGCTGGATCAAGGAGGGCCGGCTCAGTCGCCGCGCGGTGATCGTGGGTGGCGGGCGCGAAGCCGAGGAGCTGATCAAGGCACTCGAAGCGTCTACCGATACCGATATCCGCATCGTCGGCATTTTCGATGATCGCGGCGATGATCGCGTTTCTCCCCTCGTCGCGGGCTATCCCAAGCTCGGCAATATCGACCAGCTTGTCGAGTTTGCACGCAATTCGCGTCTTGACCTCCTCATCGTGTCGCTGCCAATCACCGCCGAGAAACGCTTGCTCGAGCTGCTCAAGAAGCTTTGGGTCCTGCCCGTGGATATCAGGCTCTCGGCGCACAACAACCAGCTGAGATTCCGCCCGCGCACCTACTCCTATATCGGCAACGTGCCGTTCATCGATATTACCGACAAGCCGATCACCGACTGGGACCACGTTAAGAAATGGCTGTTCGACAAGATCATGGCGTCGATTGCCGTGATCCTGCTGGCGCCGGTGATGGCGGTGATCGCGATCCTCATCAAGCTCGATTCCAAGGGGCCGGTGCTTTTCAAGCAGAAGCGGCAGGGCTTCAACAACGAGCTGATCGATGTCTACAAATTCCGCTCGATGTATGTCGCGCATGCCGACGCCGAGGCGAGCAAACTCGTCACTAAAGACGATCCGCGCGTCACCCGCGTCGGGCGCTTCCTACGCAAGACGAGCCTCGACGAGCTGCCGCAATTCTTCAATGTGCTGAAGGGTAATTTGTCGCTCGTCGGTCCCCGCCCGCACGCACTCAAAGCCAAGGCCGAGGACAAGCTCTACTCCGATGTCGTCGACGGCTATTTTGCGCGGCACCGGGTGAAGCCCGGCGTCACCGGCTGGGCGCAGATCAATGGCTGGCGCGGAGAGACTGACACGGAGGAGAAGATCCATCGGCGCGTCGAACACGATCTCTACTACATCGAGAATTGGTCGGCGACCTTCGATCTCTACATTTGCCTGATAACGCCTTTTGCCCTGCTCAAGGGCGAGAACGCCTATTGAGAGGGATGCATCAAGTGGCGGCGATGTTGGCGTATGAAGCCGCCTCGACCGAGGCTCCTCCGCGACGTGAGGTCAGCGCCGGCATCAGGCGGCTCGCTCTCCTCTATCTGTGGATCACCATCGCGTCGGGCGCGGTCGTCTTCTCTGAGCCCGCGCCCTACGACATTTTGATGATCGGGGCGATCATCGTCCTGCCGCTCACCGGGCTTGCTCCCCTCACTCGTGGCCTTGCGCCCTATCTCCTGCTGCTGACGGGGATCGTCGCCAGCGGCTTCATCGCGACGACGCAAGCGGGCGTGCTAAATGTGCCGACGACCCATGTCGCCATCACGCTCTATCTCGCTTCGTCCTCGGTGGTGATGGCGGCGTTCTTCGCCGATCGACCAGAGAAGCGCATCCGTTTCGTGATGTCCGCTTATATGACGGCCGCGGTGGTCGCGGCGGCGGCGGCCTTGATCGGCTATTTCTCACTTGTGCCCGGTGCTTACGACCTTTTCACCGAGTTTGGGCGGGCGCGCGGCACCTTCAAAGATCCGAACGTGCTCGGCGCCTTCCTCGTGCCAGCCCTGCTCTACGCCTTCAACGTGGTGCTCACGGCGCGCTTCGCGCGTGCGACCCTATGGGCGGTTCTGATGCCGCTCCTTCTGTTCGGCACGCTGCTCACGTTCTCGCGCGGGGCGTGGCTCAATCTCGCCGTCGCGCTCGCGATCTATGCCTATCTCACCATCATCACCGCTGCGACCAACCGTCTGCGCTTCAAGCTCAGCGTGTTCGTTGTGCTTGCCGGCGTGCTCGTGCTCGGCGTCTTCGCCGCAGCTCAGACAATTCCCAAAGTTGCCGATCTCCTCGGCGAGCGCGCGACACTCGAGCAATCCTATGATGTCGGGCCGGAGGGCCGCTTTGGCGGTCAGAAGAAAGCGGCCGAGCTGATCATGACCCACCCGCTTGGCATCGGCGCGCTCGAATTCGCCCGCGTCTACCATAACGAGGATGTGCATCAGGTCTATCTCAACATGTACCTGAACACCGGCTGGATCGGCGGAACGCTCTATCTCTTCCTCGTGCTGACCACGCTCGTTCT
>JBLMXO010000102.1:0-10132 GCA_050257815.1 Actinomycetota bacterium | reverse complement strand
CGCATCAGCCTCTGCCGCGCAGCCTGGATGCAAGTCATCAAGATAACTAGGGCGTCGCTTTTCTGCTCCTCATCGAACATGACATAACCTCTGGCTGACTCTGATTCCACCGTTGGCAAATACCGGGTCATCGGAAGGAGATGCGGCGCAAGGCTTATTTCCTCAGTGTGGTCAGGAAGCCCAGGAGAGATACCTTCTGTTCCGCGGACAGATTTGCCCACGCGGCCAAAAGCCTCTCTGTCTGAGCGTCTAGCTCATAGCCATCAACGAGGCGCGATAGACTGACGTTCAGAACCCGGCAGACTTGGATTAGCCTGCTGATGGTCGGTTCTTTATCTTCATTGAAGATGCCAGCGAGGTAGGTCGGTCCAAGGCCAGCTTCTAAAGAGATTGTGCGCATCGGTTTGCCGCTTGCGCGCACGGCTTCGCGCAGCCTTGACTTCCACCCATCCTCCCCCATGGCCGCAATTTATACCGGGCGGAGCATTGGCTTCAAATGCTCAGAAGCAGGAAAGGGCGGCGGCTCGAGCACCGCCGAAAAAGCGCCTCTGCCCGTTACAAGCAACTGCATCAAAACCCATAGCCCAATAGCGCGATCTCGGGCTGGTACCATTCGGCGACGAGGTCGCGCATCTTGGGCGAATAATAAGAACGGTAGTCGCGCGCCTCGTCCTTGTTGGGCGTGACGTTGACTCGTGGAACGGCGATCTTCTGCTTGATGCCCGCGCCCGCGAGCGCCGTGTTCAAGTCCTCCTCGAGGCTCTCGTAGCGGCCGAGAAAATCGACCGCGAGCCCGCCTGGAAGCGTGCCGTCCTGCATGTAGATCTCGTGATTGTTGACGTAAGCGCGCCTGCGGCTTGCCATGAAGCGCTCGAAGGAGGGGCGCGCTGCATTCGACTTCGTCTTGTAGAGATACCAGGAGACCTGCCGGTCCCACGGGTTGCGGTCGAAGGCGAATTTGAAATAGCTCCGCCACACCTCCTCGCCGACATAGGCGCGCACGGTGGCTGCGCCCATGTGCTCGTAATAGCCCACGCTCGGATGGTAATAGCGCTCGGGGCGCATCAAGAGGCGCCTGAGCAGCGGCCGCTTCGGCTTGAGCGGATGGTCGATGCGGTAGTTCTGGGGCTTGAGCCCCTTGCGCTCGCCCTCGCTCTCCTCGCGATAGGGGGTGATCACGTCGCGCGGGCCGCACAGCTCCGACAGCACAGATTCGATCGCGGTGCCTGCCGTCTTCTTGGTCTTCAAGAAGATGAATTTATGCTCGTGACTGATGATCATGGCTTCGACGAGTGCTTGGGGTTACCCCTCTCCCCAGTGGGGAGAGGGCTTTCCGCCCCGATCTTGCGCGAGCAAAGCTCTTGCGCAAGTCGCATGGCGGAAAGGGTGAGGGGAAAAGCCCTAGGCAATTCGCGATTGCTCGCCCTCACTCGCACCGAAGCCGGAAGTGGCTTCAGTGCGGCCTCTCCCCAGCGGGGAGAGGCGAAGTCAAGCGATGCCGCCTCTGTGCCGCCGAATGTCAATCCAACCTCAGAATGCGTAATCGAGAAGCGCGATCTCGCGCTGATACCAGTCGCCGACGATCGCGCGCGTGTCGGCGTCATAATAGTCGCGATAAGGCTTGTCGGATTTGCGGAACGTGGTCTTGGCGCGGGGGAGGGGCTCTTCGAGTTTGAGCCCGACCTGGGAGAGCGCGTGCTTGAGGTCGTCCTCGAGCCGCTCGTAGCGCCCGACGAAATCGACCGCCACGTCGCCGCCGATCGAGTAGATCTCGTAATTGTTGACGCGCGCACGCTTGTCACCCTTGATGAAGCTGGCAAAGGGCGGGGCTACGTCCTCGCGCCGGTAGCGGTGGTGATAGAACGAGACCTGCCGGTCCCAGGGATTGCGGTCGAAGGCGAACTTGAAATAGCTTCGCCACGCTTTGGCGTCGGCGAGAGCCGCGCGCGCCTGCTCGGCGGGCATGTGATTGAAGAAGCCGTAATCCTCGGCGGTGAATTTCAGGAAGCGCCGCTCGAAGAAGGGCCGGGGACTGCCCCACCAGCCATGCAGCCGCCAGTTCTGCGCCCCGCGACGGCCTTCGCGCAACGCCTCGTCGATCTCGGTCAAGGGCGTGATGACGTCGCGGTCGCCGCAGAGCGCGCTCAAGGCAAGCTCAATGCTCGTGCCGGCCGTCTTCTTGGTCTTGAGGAAGATGAATCTGTGCTCGTGGCTGACGATCATGAAGGCGAAGCTAGCCCTTCTGCTGCGCGAGCCAGATGGCCAAGTCCTCGAGGATCGCGCCGAAATGAATCTCGGGGATGCCGAGCGCCGCCGAGATATCCTTGAGCTTCTTGCGCTCCTCTCCGGCGATGCGGTCGTCCGCCAAGAGCACGAGATAGGCCGCGCGTACGATCTCCTCCTTGGCATTCTCGTCGAGCAGCTTGGACGCGGCGCCGAACTCGGCCATCACGTCGCCCTTGGCGTTGGCGTTGGCCGCGCGGGCAACCTCGTCTGCCGTCAGAGCGCGGCCCGACTGATCCTTATAGATCTGCTGGATCAGCCCGATCTCGCGCGAATCGAGCCTGCCGTCCGAGGCGGCGACCGCCACCATGGCCTTGAGGATATAGTCCGCGTCAGGGGTCTGGTCAGCCACGGGTCGTGCTCCTTGGTCCGCTCTTGGTTTGCCCCGCGCCCCGCCGCTTGTCGCAAAGGGCCTGCCCCTTTGCCAAGCCGGGGCCGAAAACTCAAGCTTTGAAGCGGGGCCTATGGGTGCGCTATGACGCGGGGCATTTCTGGAGCAGGGCCAAGCCCCAAGTCAACGCAAGCCCAAGTCAAATATGACAAGAACGCCGCTCAGGGTCATCTTCCTCGCCGATACCAGGCCCGGCCACTATCACCTCGCCCAAGGGGTAATCGCGGCGTTAGAGCGCATCCGCCCGGTCGAGGTGACGCACATCGAGGTAAAGCGAAAATGGATCGTGCCGACGCGCTGGCTGCGCGCCCGCATCAACGCCAAGACCTTCTTCCCGCCGCGCATGCTGCGCATGTCCTACCGCATCGATGCTTACGCCTTGCCCCAAGCCGATCTCGTGGTGTCGGCGGGCGGGGAGACCCAAATGCCGAATATCTGCGTTGCGCGCTTCCTCGGCGGTATCCCCAGCATCTTCTGCGGCTCGCTGCTGCGCGGGCTGGAGCCGGAGAGCTTCAGCCTGATCATCTCGTCCTATGATCGCGACGCGGTCAGCCCGCGCCATATCGTGACGCTCAAGCCGTCCGCCATCGACCCAGACAAGCTCGGCCGGCCCAAGGTGGTGCCGCATTATGGTCCCACCCTCCACCCGAAGCTCGCCGGACTCCTCATCGGCGGCAATGCCGGTCCCTTTCGCTACAAGCGTTCGGAATGGGAGCGGCTGCTCGCCTTCACCGAAGAGGTCTCGCGCCAATGGGGGACGCGCTGGCTGGTATCGACCTCGCGGCGGACGCCTGACAGTGTGGCCGACCTGATTGCCAAGGTCGCTGAGGACAGAAACATCATCGAGCGCTTCATCGACTACCGTACGGCGGGGCCGGGAACATTGCCGGAGGTGTTCGGCAAGGCCGAGGTGATCGTCTGCACCGAGGATTCGAGCACGATGATCTCTGAGGCCGTGTCGGCGCGGCTGCCGGTGATTGGTGTCGCCCCGAGCGCCCACCGCTTCACCGACGAGGAGCAGGAGTATCGGGACTTTCTCATTCGCAACAATTGGTGCCGCGTGTTGCCGATCGCCGAGCTCACGCCGGAAAAATTCGCCGAGGCACTCGCTGAGATCATTCCGCTGCAAGAGAACCCGCTCGATACGCTCGCTGCCAAGCTGCGCGAGCGTCTGCCCGAGTTGCTTGCTGACAGTTGAGTCCCGCGCGGCGATTGGGTAGAAGCGGGCTCAAATCTTCCAGCGCACAAGACTCACGGAGCACCGGGACCGCCTATGGCCACGCCCCAATACGTCTACGTCATGAACAAGCTGTCCAAGACCTATCCCGGCGGGAAGCAGGTCTTGAAGGAGGTGACGCTCGCCTTCCTGCCGGGCGCCAAGATCGGCGTGGTCGGCGTCAATGGCGCCGGCAAATCGACCCTGCTCCGTATCATGGCGGGCGAAGAGAAGGAGTTCCTGGGCGAGGCCTGGGCCGCCGACGGCGTGTCAGTGGGCTACCTGCCGCAGGAGCCGCGGCTTGACGAGAGCAAGGACGTGACCGGCAACGTCATGGAAGGCGTGGCCGAGAAGAAGGCGAAGCTCGACCGCTACAACGAGCTCGCCATGAACTATTCCGACGAGACCGCCGACGAGATGGCGAAGCTTCAGGACGAGATCGATGCGCAAGGCTTGTGGGATCTCGATGCCCAGGTGGAGCAGGCGATGGACGCGCTCCGCTGTCCTCCCGGTGATGCCGACGTGAAAAAGCTGTCAGGCGGCGAGCGGCGCCGCGTTGCGCTGTGCAAGCTCTTGCTCTCCAAGCCCGATATTCTTCTGCTCGACGAGCCCACCAACCATCTCGACGCCGAGAGCGTGGCCTGGCTCGAGCATCATCTGCGCGACTATCCGGGTACCGTGATCATGGTGACCCACGACCGCTACTTCCTCGACAACATCACCGAATGGACTCTCGAGCTCGATCGCGGTCAGGGCATTCCCTACAAGGGCAGTTATTCATCCTGGCTCGAGCAGAAGGCGAAGCGGGCGCAAGTCGAGGGCAAGCAAGACGAGGCTCGTGAGCGAACTCTCTCGCGCGAGCTCGACTGGATCAGGGCGAGCCCCAAGGCACGTCAGGCGAAGTCGAAGGCGCGCATTCGCGCCTATGAGGAGCTGCTTGCCGAGTCCGCGCGCGACAAGACCGGCAAGGCGCAGATCACCATCCCGCCAGGACCGCGTCTCGGCGATATGGTCATCGAGGCCGAGCATCTGGAGAAGGGCTTCGGCGACCATCTCCTGATCGATAATCTCTCCTTCAAGCTGCCGCGCGGCGGCATCGTCGGCGTCATTGGGCCTAACGGCGCCGGCAAGACCACGCTGTTCCGCATGATCGTCGGCCAGGATAAGCCCGACGAGGGCTTAATCCGCATCGGCGACACGGTGAAGCTCGGCTATGTCGATCAGTCGCGCGATGCGCTCGATGCCAAGAAGACGGTGTTCGAAGAGATCTCCGGCGGCAACGATGTGATCAAGCTCGGCAACCGCGAGGTGCCCTCACGCGCCTATGTCGGCTGGTTCAACTTCAAGGGTCCCGACCAGCAGAAAAAGGTCGGCCAGCTCTCAGGCGGCGAGCGCAACCGCGTGCACCTCGCCAAGATGCTGAAGTCGGGCGCGAACCGGATCCTACTCGACGAGCCGACCAACGATCTCGACGTCGAGACGCTATCCTCGCTCGAAGCGGCGCTCGAGGACTTCCCCGGCTGCGCCGTCATCATCAGCCACGACCGCTTCTTCCTCGACCGCATCGCCACCCACATCCTCTCCTTCGAGGGCGACAGCCACGTCGAATGGTTCGAGGGCAATTTCGAGGATTACGAGGAGGACAAGAAGCGGCGGCTGGGCGAGGATTCGGTGCTGCCCAAGCGCATCAAATACAAGAAATTCGCACGCGCCTGAGGCTTGTCGACCTGAGGGGCTTGAACCGCGCGCCCAGAAGATATAAACATATCTTTATGTCAGGTGAAGCCGACGCCAGAACACAGGTTCCAGGCCTTTCCCGCGTCCACGCACTTGCCGCGCTCCGTGCCGCCGGCGAGGCGACGCGCTTGCGCATCTTGGCGCTGCTGGCCAATGCCGAGCTGAATGTCAAGGACCTGACTCAGATCCTCGGCCAGAGCCAGCCGCGCATTAGCCGCCACTTGAAGCTGATGGCCGAAGCCGGGCTCATCACCCGCTTCCGCGAAGGCTCATGGGTCTTTTTCCGCCTCGCCGAAAGCGGCGTGGAAGGCACGCTTGCCGCGGCGATCGTCGCCAGCCTCGATCCAGCCGACCTGACGCTCGCGCGCGATCACGCCCGCGCCGCATCGGTGCAGCAGGCCCGCGCCGAAGCGGCCCAAGCCTATTTCAAGGCGCACGCCTCCGAGTGGGACAGGATCCGCAACCTGCACGTCGCCGAGAAGGAGGTCGAGAGCGCCATGGACGAGGCGCTGGGGCTGGGGCCCTTCTCGCTCCTCGTCGATCTCGGCACCGGCACTGGGCGTATTCTCGAGCTGTTCGCTTCCCGCGCCCGCCGCGCGCTCGGCTTCGACCTCAACCACGACATGCTTGCCTATGCCCGCATGAAGCTCGAGCGGGCAGGGCTCGCGCATGCGCAAGTCCGCCACGGCGATCTCTATAACGTGCCGCTTCCCGATGGCGCCGCGGATGCCGTCGCGTTGCATCAAGTGCTGCATTTCCTCGATGACCCGGCCACCGCGATTGCCGAAGCTTCGCGGCTGCTCAAGCCAGGCGGCAAGCTGCTCGTGGTCGATTTCGCGCCGCATGAGCTCGAGTTCCTGCGCGATCAGTCCGCGCATCGCCGTCTTGGCTTCGGGCGCGACCAGCTCTCGCGCTGGCTTGAAAGTGCAGGACTTAAGCTCGAGCGCTTCCGCGAGCTCGCGCCAAGCCCCGCGCAAGGCAAGCTCACCGTATCGCTCTGGCTCGGCTTGAAGCCGGCAGCGGTCGCCAAGAAGAAAAAGACGCCGTCCAACGTGGAGGTTGCCGCCTGATGCTTGCGAGCACGGAACCCAAACGCCGCATTCTCGGGCGCGGCGCGATCGACGTCTCTTTCGAGTTCTTCCCGCCCAAGACGGCGGCGATGGAGGAGACTCTGTGGCGCTCGATCCGACGGCTCGAGCCACTCCGCCCGCGCTATGTCTCCGTGACCTATGGCGCCGGCGGCTCGACGCGCGAACGCACCCATGCGACCGTCGCCCGCATCCTGCGCGAGACGACGTTGAAGCCGGCCGCGCATCTCACCTGCGTCGCTGCCACCAAGGAAGAGCTCGACGACGTCATCCGCGATTATTGGGATCTCGGCGTGCGCCATATCGTGGCGCTTCGTGGCGATCCTCCCGGCGGCGTCGGTGACCGCTACCAACCGACGCCTGGCGGCTACATCAACGCGGCAGACTTGGTGAAGGGCATCAAAGGGATCGCGCCCTTCGAGATCTCGGTCGCCTGCTATCCCGAGAAGCACCCCGAGTCGCCTTCCGTCGAGGCCGATATCGATATGCTGAAGGCGAAGATTGATGCCGGTGCCACCAGCGCCATCAGCCAGTTCTTCTTCGATAACGAGGTGTTCTTCCGCTATCTCGACCGCGTGCGCTCCCGCGGCATCGACATCCCCATCGTGCCGGGCATCATCCCCATCCACAATTTCAAGCAGGTCTCCGCGTTCGCCGTTAAGTCAGGCGCAAGCGTGCCGGAATGGCTCGGCCACCGCTTCGAAGGCCTCGATGAGGATCAGGAGACGCGCAATCTCGTGGCTGGTGCCGTCGCCGCCGAGCAGGTGCTTGGTCTCGTCGACCAGGGCATCACCGAGTTTCACTTCTACACGCTGAACCGCGCCGACCTCGTCTATGCCATCTGCTATCTGCTCGGCCTTCGCCCGGCGAAGGCATTCACCGAAACCAAGGCCGCGTCATGACCCGCGAACAACGTATCGCAGCCCTGAAGCGCGAGGCGAAGGAGCGCATCCTCATCCTCGACGGCGCCATGGGCACGATGATCCAGCGCTACAAGCTGAACGAGGCCGGCTATCGCGGCGCGCGCTTCAAGGATTTTAAGCACGACCTCAAGGGCAACAACGATCTTCTCGTTCTGACGCAGTCCAGGATCATCAGCGAGATTCATAACGCCTATCTCGAAGCGGGCGCCGACATCATCGAGACCAACACCTTCAATGCGCAGGCGATCAGCCAGTCCGATTACGGGCTAGAGGACGTCGCTTACGAGATGAACGTCGCCGCCGCCAAGCTCGCCCGCGAGGCTGCCGACGCCTGGACCAAGAAGACGCCCAATAAGCCGCGCTTCGTCGCCGGCGCCATCGGGCCGACCAATCGCACCGCCTCGATCTCACCCGACGTGAACAATCCCGGCTTTCGCAATGTGAGCTTCGATGATCTCGTCGCGGCCTACACGACGCAGACGCGCGGGCTGATCGACGGCGGTGTCGATATCATCCTGATCGAAACGGTGTTCGACACGCTGAATGCGAAGGCAGCGGGCTTCGCGGTTGAGCAGGTGTTCGACGAGATGGGCGTCCATCTTCCCATCATGATCTCGGGTACGATCACCGACTTGTCGGGGCGCAATCTCTCCGGCCAGACGCCCGAAGCCTTCTGGTATTCGATGCAGCATCTGAAGCCCTTCTCGGTCGGGCTCAATTGCTCGTTCGGCGCCGAGCAGCTCAGGCCCGCGGTGGCCGACATGGCTGCCGTCGCCGATACTTTGATCAGCGTCTATCCCAATGCCGGCCTCCCTAATGAGATGGGCGGCTACGACCAGAGCGCAGAATTTATGGCCGGCCTCCTGGAAGAATGGGCCAAGGATGGGCTGATCAATATCGTTGGCGGCTGTTGCGGCACGACGCCCGACCATATCCGCGCCATTGCGCAGGCCGTCGCCAAGTACAAGCCGCGGCCTGTGCCGCATGTCGCGCATGCCTTGCGCCTCTCCGGCCTCGAGCCCTTTGTCCATGGGTAAGCCATGACCAACGGCGCGCAGAATTTCGTCATGGTTGGCGAGCGGACCAACGTCACCGGTTCCGCCAAGTTTCGCAAGCTGATCGAGGCCAACGACTACGCCGCCGCGCTCGAGGTCGCGCGTCAGCAGGTCGAGAACGGCGCCAACATGCTCGACGTCAATATGGACGAGGGCCTGCTCGATTCGGAGAAGGCGATGGCGACCTTTCTCAATCTCATCGCCGCCGAGCCCGACATCGCGCGCGTGCCGATCATGATCGACTCCTCGAAATGGACGGTGATCGAGGCGGGGCTGAAATGCGTGCAGGGGAAGGCGGTGGTGAATTCCATCAGCCTGAAGGAAGGCGAGGGGCCCTTCCTTGAGCATGCCCGCAAAGTGCTCCGTTACGGCGCTGCCGTCGTGGTAATGGCCTTCGACGAGAAGGGCCAGGCCGAGAGCGCGACGCGCAAATTCGACATCTGCCAGCGCGCTTACAAGCTGCTCACCGAGACGGTCGGCTTCCCGCCTGAGGACATCATCTTCGATCCCAACATCTTTGCGGTCGCCACCGGCATTGAGGAGCACAACGACTTCGCCCGCGCCTATATCGAGGCGACGCGCCGCATCAAGGCCGAGCTTCCTTACGTGCATGTGTCGGGCGGCGTGTCGAACCTGTCTTTCGCCTTCCGTGGCAATGAGCGTGTGCGCGAGGCGATGCACTCGGTGTTCCTCTATCACGCGATCCAAGCCGGCATGGACATGGGCATCGTCAATGCCGGTCAGCTCGCGCTCTACGACGACATCGACCCCGAGCTTCGCACCCTGGTCGAGGACGTGATCCTCAACCGGCGCCCCGATGCAACCGACCGGCTGCTCGAGGCGGCAGAGCGTTATCGGGGAGAGGGAGCGCAGAAGAAGGAGGTCGATCTCTCCTGGCGCGAGAAGCCGGTCGGCGAGCGTCTGACTTACGCTCTCGTCCATGGCATCGGCACTTACATCGAGCAGGACACAGAGGAGGCGAGGCAAAAGGCCGAGCGACCGCTGTACGTCATCGAAGGCCCGCTGATGACCGGCATGAACGTGGTCGGCGATCTGTTCGGCGCGGGCAAGATGTTCCTGCCGCAAGTGGTGAAGTCGGCGCGAGTGATGAAGCAGGCCGTCGCTTACCTCATGCCCTTCATGGAGAAGGAGAAGGAGGAGCTTGGCCTCGCGCAAGGGGAGCCCGCCGGCAAGATCCTGCTCGCCACCGTCAAGGGCGACGTGCACGACATCGGCAAGAACATCGTCGGCGTCGTGCTCCAATGCAACAATTACGAGGTCACCGATCTCGGCGTCATGGTGCCGGCGCAGAAGATTCTCGACACCGCGCGCGAGAAGAAGGTCGACATCATCGGCCTGTCGGGGCTGATCACGCCTTCGCTCGACGAAATGTGCCACGTCGCCGCCGAGATGGAACGCGAGGGCTTCGACTTGCCGCT
>JBLMXO010000101.1:0-12827 GCA_050257815.1 Actinomycetota bacterium | reverse complement strand
GCGCTTGAGTCCTGTCGGCCATTGGTGTCCTTCGCCAAGCCATGCAATACAGGCTGGGCATGCGGGCGACAAGCGGAGCCAAAGGCCGAATGAACGTGCTGTTGATCGGGGGCGGCGGACGGGAGCACGCGCTCGCCTGGAAGCTCGCACAGAGCCCTCTCCTCGACACGCTCTATTGCGCGCCCGGCAATGCC
Source organism: Actinomycetota bacterium (assembly GCA_050257815.1). Lineage (GTDB taxonomy): Bacteria > Pseudomonadota > Alphaproteobacteria > Rhizobiales > Methyloligellaceae > Methyloceanibacter. The sequence continues at coordinate 12,633 of JBLMXO010000101.1, read as the reverse complement.
GGGATCGCGCAAGTTGCTGAATGCATCCCGCTCGATGTCGTAAACCACGATGCCGTGATCTCCTTTTGCAGGGAGAATGACATCGGCCTTGTGGTGATCGGGCCCGAGGCGTCGCTCGTCGCGGGTCTTGCCGACGATCTCGAAGCTGCCGGCATCAAGGTGTTCGGACCATCGAAAGCGGCGGCACAGCTCGAAGGCTCTAAGGGTTTCACCAAGGACCTCTGCACGGAATACGGCATCCCGACCGCCGCCTATCGGCGCTTTGCTGATGCCGCTTCTGCCAAGGCCTATGTCGCGGCGCATGGCCTGCCCATCGTGATCAAGGCTGACGGGCTTGCGGCTGGCAAGGGTGTGACCATCGCTGCGACACGCGAGGAGGCATACGCCGCAATAGACGCGTGCTTTGCGGGTGCGTTCGGCGCGGCCGGCGCGGAATTGGTGATCGAAGAATTTCTCGACGGGGAGGAGGCAAGCTTCTTCGCGCTGGTTGACGGCACGAGAGCTCTCGCGCTCGCGACCGCCCAGGATCACAAGCGCGCCTACGACGGTGACAAGGGGCCGAATACCGGCGGCATGGGAGCCTACTCGCCGGCGCCGATCATGACGCCCGAGCTCTGCGACCGCGTGATGACTGAGATCGCGATGCCGACGGTGCGCGCCATGAACGCTCGGGGCACGCCATTTAAAGGCGTGCTCTATGCCGGACTGATGATCAAGGACGGCTCTGCCAAGCTCATCGAATATAACGTGCGCTTCGGCGATCCCGAGGCGCAAGTGCTGATGATGCGCCTCAAGTCGGACCTGCTCCCTGCCTTGCTTGCAGTGGCCATCGGCGATCTGAGCGACGTCGCGCTCGAATGGTATGACGATGCTTCGCTTTGCGTGGTGATGGCGGCCAAGGGCTACCCCGGCGCTTACGAGAAGGGGACCGAGATCAAGGGCCTCGAGGAGGCTAGCAGCGATCGCAACGTGCAGATCTTCCACGCCGGGACGAAGCGCGACGATACGCGCATTCTGGCCGATGGCGGCCGGGTGCTCGGCGTGACCGCGCGCGGCAAGGACATTCGCGACGCGCAAAGACGCGCCTACGCGGCCGTGCACAATATCGATTGGCCGGGCGGCTTTTGCCGCCGCGACATCGGCTGGCGCGCTGTGTGACTCGCACGCATTATCCCCCCCCGAAACAGCTTTATCCTGCTATCGCCTCATCCGTTGAGGGACGCTGTCGCGAGGCGTCGCTATGAGCGAAATGAGGTGCGGCGCCCGCGGGCTCATGCACGCGGCATGAGCACTCGGGCGGCATCGGAGCTCCTCCCGGGACCACTAGGAGTCCCTGCCAGGAGCTGGCTGACGTTTTGATGTTGCGCTACCGGCCTCTGGCCTACTTGAGCGCGGCATCGAATCTGGAAAGCGAGGCCCGGTGCCGATAGACGTCCGTGATTGGCGCGCCGAGAGGCGCCAGCGTGTCTCCGCGAGGAGGCATGAGCTACAAGCATGCGCTTTTCGGCGCGCCATCCCCTCTCACCTCGCGGGTTTGTGCCCGGCGAGCTGGTTCAGCATGCCTGTGAGACCGGAAGGATGAACATTGTTGCGCGATCGATTGATGTCGAACATGGGATACTGGTGTCCGGCCTCCGTTCTCCCGTAAAATGACGTTCGTGCGGGTCTAAGGGGAACACATGTCGGCCAGGCATCCCGTCCTTGCCATTACGGGCTCGTCGGGCGCCGGCACCACGACGGTGACGACGACCTTCCAGCAAATCTTTCGCCGCGAGGGCGTCAACGCGGCAATCGTCTATGGCGATGCCTTCCACCGTTACGACCGCGACGAAATGCGCGCGAAGATGGCCGAAGTGCAGGCCAAGGGCGTGATGAATTTCAGTCATTTCGGCCCGGAGGCCAATCTCTTCGAGGAGCTGGAGAGACTGTTTCGCGTCTATGGCGAATCTGGAACGGGACGGATGCGCAAATATCTGCATGAGGAGGAAGAGGCGGCCCTGCATCAGCAGAAGGCCGGCACCTTCACGCCCTGGGAGGATTTGCCCACCGGCACCGATATGCTGTTCTACGAGGGGCTGCATGGCGCCGTCGTCACCGACAACGTCAATGTCGCCAAGCATGCCGACCTCCTGATCGGCGTCGTGCCGGTGATCAACCTCGAATGGGTGCAGAAGCTCCACCGCGACAAGTCAGTGCGCGGCTATAGCCAAGAGGCGATCGTCGACACCATCCTCCGCCGCATGCCCGACTATATCAATTACATCTGCCCGCAGTTCTCGCAGACGCATGTGAATTTTCAGCGCGTGCCGACGGTCGACACGTCGAACCCTTTTGTCGCGCGTGACGTGCCGAGCGCCGACGAGAGCATGCTCATCATCCGCTTCAGGAATCCGCGTGGCATCGACTTCCCCTATCTTCTGTCGATGCTGCCGTCTTCATTCATGTCGCGGCCTAACACCATCGTCTGCCCCGGCTCGAAAATGCCGCTCGCCATGCAACTGATCTTCACGCCCATGGTCTGGCAATTGATGGAGCGCAAACGGCGCGCGACAGGCTCTTGAGATGCCTGAGGGGGAACGGCATGGGTCGTTGAAGCGGGACGGAGTTTCGCTCTTCTATCATGAGGCGAAGGGCGCGAAGCGGCCGATTCTGTTCGTGCATGGCTGGTGCTGCGATCACTCTTTCTTCGAGCCGCAATTCGAGCACTTCGGTAAGGAGGGCCATCACGTCATTGCCGTCGATCTCCGCGGTCATGGGCAGAGCGACAAGCCGCATGGCGACTATTCGATGCAGCTCTTCGCCGACGATCTCGCCTTTCTCTGTAACAAGCTTCGCCTCAAGAAGCCGATCGTCATCGGTCACAGCATGGGAGGGGTGGTCGCCTTCGCCTTTGCCGAGCGCTATCCGGAAATTCCCTCGGCGATCGTCACGATTGATGCGGGACTTACGCCGCCGCCGACGGTCGGCTCGGCGCTTTCCAAATTCATCGATGGTTTGCGCGGACCGAATTACCGCAAGTTTATCGGCGATTATGCCGACGCTGTCCTGTTCCTCCCCACCGACGACGCTTCACGCCGAGCACGCATTCTTTCAATCATGGCCGAAGCGCCGCAGCACGTGATGGTGTCGGCGCTCGAGGGCGGACATGCCTATGACGCCGACAAGGCGAAGGGACGGTTCACCGTTCCCATGCTCTATATCGCCGCAGACGAGTTTCCTCCCCGCGCCGACATCGAGCACCTGCGCGTTCTGGCGCCGAGCTTCTATTTCGGCCAGGTGGTGGGATCGGGCCATTTCTGCCAGCTCGAAGTGCCGGAGCAGGTGAACGCGATGATCGACCGCTTCCTCACGCTCATTGGCTCGTAGCATGGCGAACTTCCTGGGGGAGGGCGAGCGCGACACCGAATCGGACGCGGCGGGGATTCCTGGCGCGATCGACGAAAGAGAGCTCAAGCGTCGCCTCCGAGACGTCCTGCGTCTCGGGCAGAAACAGCCAAGCCGTGGCCTGCGCCTCGGCGCCTGGCGCGGCAAAGGCGGGCCGTCCCTCGTGCGGGCCGATTTCGAGGTTCAGCGGAATGCTCGTTTTTGGGCTTTCGGTCGAGGGATCGCACCAGACCTGAAAGTCGCCATCGCGTGTGCTGATGGAGGTGATGGGAGCCATCAATCTCGCGGCGCGCGGGCGTACGCGGCGAAGCGAAACGCCGGTCAGCCCATAAGGGGCGCGATTGGCGATTCTCATATCGACTTGGTACCAGCCTCTCTTAAGCTCTCTGGCACGGGCCCTGATGAGCGGCTCGGCGCCGCCAGCGCGCGAGCGAAGCACGAAGCTCAAGGTCCAGGCGGAGACCGCGAGGACCAAGATCAGCACAACCGCGAGCTGGATGGCGACGGGAGACACATTCATGGCGGTTTTGCATGATGAATAAAGCCAAACCGCGCCATTCTTTTTTGGCCGGGCTTGTCAGGGGGCAGCAGGGATGAATAAGTCTGGAGCGACGCAGCGCGGAGATTCGCTGGCAATGGCAGACACATCATCGCTGATCGGGCGCATGGCGGGAACGCTGGCTGTTCTTTCGGCAATCGTGCTTGGCCTTGCGGCTCTCTCATGGCCGACGCCAGCGAGCTCAGAGCCCATTTTCAAGCGCGGCCGCCCGCCCATCTATCCCTACTACTATTCACCCGGGCGTCCGGGCGGTTACAGCTTCTATTTCGGCTTCGTGCCTTATCAGAAGGGTGATTACGAGACCCAAGCGCTGCAGCGACAATTTCCTCAAATGAATTATCCGCCAAGCATGCGCTATTGGAACCCTCAGGATGGGTCTCCCATTCGCTAAATTTTGACTGAAGGGTTATTCAATATCTTTCTGGTTGGATAGTCTAACCTGAAGCATAGAGTGAGACGGCGCACGCCGATATTGGCGTTATCCATATTTTGTTAGTGGGCACCCCGTTATGGCCTCTCCTAAACAGGGAGACCGCCATGCGAATTCTATTGCTTTCTATCTGCCTTCTTGCGCTTTCGACCGAAGCCAGTCTTGCGCGACAAAACGCAGGACAGCTTTGGGAGCAGGCCCTGCTTAGCGCCAAACGGCACGGGACACTGCCAGGTCCGAGGCCAGGCCAAGTGTGTCTCTGGTCAAAGCCGCTCGGCGCGTGTCTCTGGTACACGCCGTCAAAGTGGAACTTGCAGAGCCTCGACTAGGCGAATCCGCCAACCGTTCCTCCCTTGGCCGTCGCGGAGCTACCCCGAGCCCCATCTAAAAGCTCGCCGCACCCTTGCGTTAGCGGCGCGCCGCAAAGAAAGATTTGAGCAGGGCTGAAGCGCGCGCTTCGCCCATGCCGCCGATTACCTCCGGCGCATGATGGCAGGTCGGCTGCGCGAAGAAGCGCGGTCCGTGCTCGACGGCGCCCCCCTTCGGGTCTGCCGCACCGAAATAGAGCCGGCGGATGCGGGCGAAGGAGATGGCGGCTGTGCACATGGCGCAAGGCTCGAGCGTGACATAGAGGTCGCAATCGGGAAGGCGCTCGCTGTCGAGCTTGGCGCAGGCTGTGCGGATGGCGAGAAGCTCGGCGTGCGCGGTCGGGTCATGGAGCTCGATGGTGCGGTTGCCGGCTCGGCCAAGGACCTTCCCGAACGCATCCACGACGACCGCGCCGATCGGCACCTCACCGCGGGCGGAAGCCGCTTCGGCTTCGTCGAGCGCGAGGTCCATGGGCCGCGTGCCCTTGCCTCTCGGCGCTTCATCTGCAAGCTTCTTGCGCATGCGCGGCAAAGTGGGCGGGAAGGTAAGCTCGGGTCAAGGCCCGCATCGGCCCAAAGATAACCGACCGAAGGCCAAACTCCCGCCGGCAAAATCCACCGAGCCGATGCGCATCGCCAAAGCAATCTCTCACGCGGGGCTTTGCTCGCGCCGCGACGCCGAGCGAATGATCGAGACTGGCCGCGTGGCCGTGAACGGCAAGGTGCTGACAACCCCCGCTCATGTGGTGAGTGCCAAGGACAGGATCACCGTCGACGGCAAGCCTCTGCCTGAGGCGCAGGCCCCGCGGCTCTTCCGCTATCACAAGCCGCGCGGCTTGGTCACGAGCCACAAGGATCCGCAAAAGCGAAAGACGGTGTTCGAGACGCTGCCCGAGAGCCTGCCGCGCGTGGTCTCGGTGGGGCGGCTCGACATCAACACCGAAGGACTTCTCTTGCTCACGACCGACGGCGAGCTTGCGCGCCACTTGGAGCTCCCGAGCACGGGCTGGCTCAGGCGCTATCGCGTGCGGGCGCATGGACGCGTCACCGAGGAGGCGCTCGATGAGCTTCGCCAGGGCGTGACTATCGACGGCATCCATTACGGGCCCGTGGAGGCTCGGATCGACCGCGAGCAAGGCGCCAATCTCTGGCTGACGCTTGGGCTCCGCGAAGGCAAGAATCGCGAGGTGAAGCGGCTCGCCGAGCATCTTGGTCTCACCGTCAACAGGCTGATCCGCATCTCGTTCGGCCCATTCGCGCTCGGCGACTTACCGGAAGGCGCAGTGGAGGAGGTGAAGTCAAAGGTGCTTGCGGACCAGCTTGGGCGGAAGCTCGCGACCGATCTCGGCCTGCTTGAGGCCATCAAGGAGCGCCGCAAGGCGCGCCGTGGTTAGATCATGCGGATCATTGCCGGAAAGTTCAAAGGCGCTTCGCTCGAGGCCCCGAAGGGGCTTGCCACGCGCCCGACCTCGGACCGCGTGCGCCAGGCGCTATTCAACGTGCTCGAGCACGGGCCGGCACAATTCGACTTCGAGGGCGCACGCGTGCTCGACTTATTCGCCGGCACCGGCGCGCTCGCGCTCGAGGCGCTGTCGCGCGGCGCGCGTTACGCCATCCTCATTGAGGATGATGCCGCGGCGCGCGCGGTCATCCGCCGCAACATCGAGGCGCTGTCGTTGACCGGCGTCAACAAGATCTGGCGGCGTGACGCAACTGATCTCGGAGAGGCGGGCACGCTCCAGCCCTTCGACCTCATCTTCTGTGATCCCCCTTATGGCCGAAGCCTCGGCGAACGGGCTCTTGCCTCAGCCGCTGCGGGGGGATGGGTGGGGAAAGGCGCGATCGCCGTGCTCGAAGAGGGTGCGGGAGCCGAGATTTCCTGGCCCTTGCCGTTTCATGAGATCGACCGGCGCCGGTACGGCGATACCGTCATTGCCCTGGCAAGAGCCAGCGATTAGGGCTCGATTCGCCCTCCAAAAGAGCGACTTACCCGCTTGGGGCGTGCTTGTGCTTTAATGGCCCGCGGCCATCTCGCGGGGAGTGCCATGACCATCAGAGCCTTGCTCTTGGGGCCTTTGCTCATGGCGGCCAGTATTGCTCCCCTGCCGCAAGTCTCGGCCTTCGTCTCAGGCGTGTGGACCGGCGAGGCCAATTACGACTCTGACGGAAATTTCCGTGACTGCACCATGACGGCCGAGGCCGAGAACGGAATCCTGCTCGGCTTCGTCATCAGCAAGGACTTCGACTGGGGCCTCGTGCTCGCCGACGAGGATGCCGAGTTCGAGGTCGGCTCGACGCATGCCGTGATCCTGCTCATCGATTCGCGCGATCCCATCCCGGCGCTCGCCAAGGTGGTCGATCCGCACGGTATCCTCATCCCGCTCGAAGATTCAGGTCCCGTGATCGAGGCGTTGCGCGAGGGCAAGGTGCTGACCATCCAGACCGCAGGGATGGAGGTGAAATTCAAGCTGACCGGCACGCGCGATGCGATCGCCCAACTCGCGGCCTGCGTCACCGAGAGCAAAACCACCGAGAAAGTCGAGTTGCAGAAGGGACCGCGCCTCTGACTCACGAGTCTCAGCGTCGCGAAAAGAGCTTCTCGATGTCGGCGAGCTTGAGCTCGATATAGGTCGGGCGACCGTGATTGCACTGACCGGTGAAGGGTATCTTCTCCATGTCGCGCAGAAGCGCGTTCATCTCTTCTGGGGAAAGCCTGCGCCCCGCTCTCACGCTGCCATGACACGCCATGGTGGACAGGACATGATCAAGACGATCGGCGACGAGCTTAGTCCCCTCCTCGCTCTCCCTCTCGGCAAGGTCGTCGGCGAGATCCTTGAGCAGGTTTTTGATGGGCAAGGTGCCGAGCAGAGACGGCACTTCGCGCACGACCACAGCACTCGCACCGAAGGGCTCGATGACGAGACCAAGGCGTTCAAGCTCGTCGGCGGCAGCGGAGAGGCTCGCGGCCGCCTCGGCATCGAGCTCGACCACTTCGGGGATGAGCAGCAACTGGCGGGCGATGCCGCCATTGGCAAAAGAGCGCTTCAACCGCTCGTAGACAAGCCGCTCGTGAGCCGCGTGCTGATCGACGATGACGAGCGCGTCGCCCGTTTCGGCAATGATGAAAGTGTCCTGGACCTGCGCGCGCGCCGCACCGAGCGGATAGGCGGTTTGTTGGTCCTGAGTCCGCATCCCGCGCGTATCACCGCTCGGCTCGGAGACCGGCTTGAGTGGCGCTTGTGCGCTCTCGGCGAAGCCGAACGAGCGGCGTTCGCCGCCGTAAGAGCCCTGGCGCTGGGCGAAGCTCATCGGCTCCGGTACGGCGCCACGCTCTGGCCGCGCCATGAGGTCGAGCGCCGCTTGTGACAGAGAGGCGGTGGCGCGATGACCTGCCTTGGCAAGCGCATCGCGGAGCGCGCCGATCAGGAGCGAGCGGACGGCGCTAGGGTCGCGGAACCTGAGCTCGGTCTTAGCCGGATGGACATTCACATCCACCTCCTCGGGTGCAAGCGTGAGAAAGAGGGCGAGCATGGGATAGCGGCCTTGCGGCAAGAGATCGCCATAGGCCGCGCGCACCGTACCGGCGAGCAATTTGTCGCGCACAGGGCGACCGTTCACCACGAGATAAAGCTGCGCGGCATTCGGCCGATGTAGCGTGGGCAACCCGGCGAAGCCTTCGATGGCGATAGTGCCACGCTCCGCCGCGACGGGGAGCGCGTCCTTCACAAAATCCTCGCCGAGAATGCGACCGAGCCGCGTCAAACCATGATCGATCAGACCCGGCGCACAGGAATCGAGCCTAAGCGTGGTGCGCTCGCCATTGGCGAGGGTGAAGGCGATCTCGGGTTTAGCCAGAGCGAGTCGCTTCACAATGTCGGCGATCGCTGCGTTCTCGGCTCGCTCAGACTTCATGAATTTGAGCCGCGCCGGAGTGGCATAGAATAGATCGCGAACCTCGACGCGCGTACCGGCGCTGAGTGCCGCGGGTCGGAGCGGTGATTTCTTGCCCCCGTCAACTGCGATCTCATAAGCCTCGCCCGCGCTCCGGGCGCGGCTCTGGATAGAAAGCCGCGCCACGGCGCCGATCGAGGGCAGAGCCTCGCCACGGAAGCCGAGCGTCAGGATATGCGAGAGATCATCGTCAGCGAGCTTGGAGGTCGCGTGGCGCTCGACGGAAAGTGCAAGATCGGAGGCGTCCATGCCGGCACCGTCGTCGGTCACCCGGATGACGCCAAGGCCGCCCGCCGTCGCGAGGATGTCGACACGGGAGGCGCCCGCATCGATCGCATTTTCGATCAGCTCCTTGACCACGCTCGCAGGCCGCTCGACGACCTCACCGGCCGCGATGCGATTGACAAGATTAGGCGGGAGCTCGCGGATGGCCATCGGGATTGGGTGCCTCGCCGCCGGCGAGATACCGGCGCGTCAGCACTTTACCCGATTCTACGGCCGGCTGGTCGAACGGGTCGACGCCGAGCAGATGAGCCGAGAGGATCGTCTCGAGCATGAAATGCATCATCAGCGCGCCAAGCGCCCGCTCATCCAGGGTTTCGAGGTCGATGGTACGCACCGGACGCCCTGCCCTGGTCAAGGCCTCGGGGATCGCCCGCTGCTGGGCGGCAACGAGGTCGCCGGCCATGTGGCCCGCGAGATAATCGGCGCCCCCAAGCTTGGCGAGGTCTTGCGGCACCCGAGGCCCCGTGCCCTCGCACCTGGCACGGATGACGGTAATGAAATGCTGCGGCGCGCCGTCGAGATAGAGCTGAAGCTGGCTGTGCTGATCGACGGGTCCGAGCGCCGCAACCGGCGTCGTCCCCTTGCCCTCCTTGCCGAGGCTCTCGCCCCAGAGCTGCACATACCAGGCGGCAAAGCGCGACAGGCGATCACTGTAAGGCAGCATCACGTTCGCCCGCACGCCACACTCCTTGGCGAGGCCGATCGCCACCGCGGCGCCAATCGCCGGTGCGAAAGCGTCAGCGCTTTTTGGATGGAGCAGAGCATCGATCACGGTCTGTGCGCCTTCCCTAAGCGCAACCACATCGAGACCCCGCGCGAGCGCCGGCAAGAGCCCGACATTGGTGAGGCCCGAGAAGCGGCCACCGATATTGGGGTCGTGGTCGAGAGCCGGGATGGAGAAATGCTCGGCAAGCGCGCGGAGGCCATTCGCTTTACCTTTCACGGCGGGCTCGGTTACGACGAGGAACAGCTCAGGAATGCGTGACGCAAGCCCTGCTTGGCGAACTGCCTCTATCGCGGCCGAGACCTGGACCAAAGTCTCAGGCGTGACACCCGATTTCGAGATGACCGCGAAGCGCGCGGTTTTAAGGTCAAGACTTGCCAAGGCAAGCTCGAGCGTACGCGCATCGAGATTGTCATAGAAGCGCGTGCGCGGGCGTTCCTCGCTGCCATGCTTGTCGTCGCCGGGAATGCCCCAGCCGCCGAGCTGGGCCAGAGTCTGCCCGCCGAGGCTCGACCCCCCAGTGCCGAAAAATACGAGAGTGCGTGCACCGTGCGTCAGTTTCTGCATGGCGGCGCCGGCGGTCTTGATGTCGTCGCGCCACGCGGACACGCGCAGGAGCGGAAGTGTGCCTTCGGCATGCGCCCTCCGCAATGATTCCAGCCTCGGCTCGAGCGCCTCGATGTTCCTGTCGAGCGAAGCTTGCGGTAGTCCGCGAGCGCCGATGTTGGATTCGAGGCAGCCTTCCACCGATTGCGATAACGGCATGAACCGACTTCCTTCGTCTATGGCTGAAGCAACTTGCGCGTTTAGCCAGGGGTTCCCTGAGCCGAGAGCGCGACCGGCTTGCCAACGATGGTGGTGATCAACCGATCGGCCTCGATCAGGCGCTTCGCCACGCGCTTGATGTCAGCGAGCGTGACCGCCTCGCAAAGCTTGTTGCGCCGGTTCACATAGTCGATGCCGAGATCCTCGATCTGGATGGCGAGGAGCTGGTTCGCGATCGAGGAAGAGGATTCGAATCTGAGAGCGTAGGCCCCGGTGAGATAGCTCTTGGCATTGGCAAGCTCCTCAGCCGTAGGACCCTGCTCGGCGATCCGCCTCAGCTCACTCTCGATCACATCGAGCGACTGCCCGACCGCCTCGTTCTTGGTGGCGACGCTGCCGACGAAGACGGAGCCGTGCTGGAAAGGATAAAGATTGGAATAGACCGAGTACGCGAGGCCTCGCTTCTCGCGTACTTCCTCCATGAGCCGCGAGGCGAAGCCACCGCCGCCGACGATGTAGTTGAGCACATAGGCTGCGATGAAGTCGGGATCCTTGCGGGCGATGCCGCGGTGGCCGAATTGCGCCACCGACTGCGGCACGTCCATCTCGATGATCTCCTGCGTCGGGCCGAGCGGAGGATTGGCGTCGGCTACAGGGGTCAGCACGGCGGTAGCCGGAAGATCGCCGAAGATATGATCGAGTGCCTTGCCGAGTTCCGCAGCGTCGATGTCGCCGACCACCGAGATCACCAGCTTGTCGCGGGCAAAGACGCGCTTGACGTAAGACTTCAAGTTGTCGCGCGAGATGGCGGCGATCGACTGCAACGTGCCTTTGATGGGGCGCGCATAGGGATGCCCAGGAAAGGCAAGCCGATCCCAGGCGAGAGAGGCCACCGTCTCGGGGTCATGCTCGTCGAATTGGAGCCCGGCGAGGATTTGGGCGCGCACACGGGCGATCGCGTCCTCGTCGAAGCGCGGCTCGGTCAGCGCGAGCCGCACCAGGTCGAACACTTTGTCCTTGTTCTCGGTTAGAGTCTGGATATTGCCGAGCATGACGTCGCGCCCGGCATCGAAATCCATGCGCATGGCAAGCCCTTGCGCCTTCTCCTGGAAGGAAAGCGCATCGAGATCGCCAGCACCCTCATCCATCATCGCCGAGACGAAATAGGCGATCCCCTCTTTGCCCTTGTCGTCTTGAGTGGCGCCGCCGCGGAAGGCAAAGCGCATAGCAATCAGAGGATTGGCGTGGCTTTCGACGAGCCATGCCTCGATGCCGCCGGGGCTCGTGACGCGCTCAATTTTCATGTCGCTAGCCTGCGCCGCCGGGGCCATGGCAAGGAAGAGAAAAGCCGCGCCAAGCCGCAACGGTCCGAACGCTCCCCCGCGACTGGACACGGCTAAGACTTGCCTTTGGCTGGCGCATAGACCGGCTTCTCACCAATGCTACCCGTATATTCGGGGGCCGGCAGCAGATAGCCGGTGACTGAATTCTTGTCGATGAGATATTTCCACGCGACGGCCCTTACGTCGTCGACGGTGACCTGCTTCAGCCGCTCCGGCCACTCCTCGACATCCTTGATCGTCATGCCGGTGGCGAGGCGCCAACCATAGTGTCTGGCCATGCGCGATTGGCTGTCGGCGGTGTAAACGAACTCAGCAAGATAGGAGGCCCGCGCACGGTCGAGCTCGTCTTGGCTGATGCCCGTCTCGCGCAGATCCTGGATCACACCTTCGATCGCGGCATCGAGATCCTCGGCTGAGACACCTTCACGGGCGATGGCGTAGAAGCCTAGCCTGCCCGAATCGAGGCCGGAATCGGAATACCAGCCGCCGGCATTAGCCGCCTTCTTTTGCTCGACGACGAGCTTCCTGTAGATGCGGCTGACCGAACCGGACGCAGCCGCGCGCATCAGCAGGTCGAGCGCCTCGGCTTCGCCAGGGGCCGCCGAGGCATAGCTCGGCGAGAGGTAGTATTTCTGCACCGTCGTGCGCCCCGCCCGCGGGTCCTCGAGCGTGACCTTCACTGGCGAGAAATGCTCTGGCTCCTTAGGCCGCGCACGGCCATTCAGACCCGGGTTCGGCTTGAGCTTGCCGTAAGTGTCCTCGGCGAGCTTCTTCACCTCGTCGGGCTCGACGTCGCCAGCGATGATCAGGATGGCATTGTTCGG
>JBLMXO010000100.1:0-8713 GCA_050257815.1 Actinomycetota bacterium | reverse complement strand
CAACCATCTCACCCTAAATGAGAATGACATCGGCCCCTATCGCACCTTCTTCAAGATGAAGCCGCCGCTGAGGTCAGAGGACGATCGCCGCGCCATGGTCGAGGGCGTCGCAAGCGGCGATATCGACGTAATCGTCTCTGCGCATGATCCTCGTGGCGCCAAGGGCAAGCGCCGTCCCTTCGCCGAGGCAGCCGACGGCGCGGTCGGTCTCGAGACCCTGCTCGCCGCCGCCCTTCGCCTTTATCATAATGGCGACGTCGAGCTGACCCGCGTCCTGCACGCACTCAGCACTGCTCCCGCCGGGTTGCTCGGGCTTGGCAGCGGCAGGCTCGCAAGAGGTGCTCCCGCCGACCTGGTCCTCATCGATCTCACCACGCCCTGGACGGTCGAGCCCGAGGCTCTGCGGTCAAAGTCCAAAAACACCCCCTTCGACAGTGCGCGGCTCGAGGGGCATCCACTTCTCACCTTCGTTGCCGGACAGCTCGTCTACAACTACGCTGATCAGCATTAGTTGTGGCGTCTGATGGGTGATCGATGTCCTCTCCCGCCGATTGGGGTAGTACCCTGATCGATCTTGCCGCGTTCGGCTTCGGCTATCTTTTGGGCTCGATTCCGTTCGGCCTCATTCTGATGCAACTCGCCGGCCTCGGCGATGTGCGCAAGATCGGCTCCGGCAATATCGGCGCCACCAATGTCTTGCGCGCAGGCTCGAAGAAGCTTGCCGCGGCAACCCTCGTTCTCGATGCGGCCAAAGGGACTGCCGCTGTGCTGATCGCCGCCAAGTGGGGCGAGATGCCCGCGATCCTCGCCGCGCTCGGCGCCTTCCTCGGTCATCTTTTCCCCATCTGGCTCGGCTTCCGCGGCGGCAAGGGTGTGGCGACGTATATCGGCGTGCTGCTCGGTCTCTATTGGCCTGCCGGTATCGCCTTCTGTGTTGTTTGGCTTCTTGTCGCGTTTCTGACCCGCTACTCGTCTCTATCGGCGCTTGTCGCGAGCGCTGCGAGCCTCGCCCTCCTCGCCTTCATGAACGAGTGGCGCCTCGTCGTGCTGTTCCTTCTGCTCACTATGCTTCTCTATATCCGTCACGCCGCGAATATCGCGCGTCTGGCAAGGGGCGAGGAGGCGCGCATTGGCAAGAGCAGGCCCTAGTGGCCCCGGCAAAGTAGTCACGGTGAGACTCAACCGCCGCCAGCGGCTTGCGTGGCTCCGGCTGATCCGCAGCGAGAATGTGGGACCCACTACCTTCCGCGGGCTCGTGAACGAGTTCGGCGGGGCGGAAGCCGCAATCGACGCCTTGCCCACGCTGTCGCGTCGCGGCGGGCGCACCCAAGCCATCCGCCTCTATAGCGAGGACGAGGCCGAGGGCGAGCTTACAGCTGCCGAAGCCCTCGGCGCACACCTCGTCGCGATCGGCGAGCCGGGATACCCACCGGTCGGCCGGCACCAATAATCTATTGAAGCAGGGCGCCACGCTCGTCACCTCGGCGGGCGACATCGTGGAGGCGCTTGCGCCGATCCTAGGCCGTCCGCCGAAATCCAAGATCGAGCTTGCCTCTTCTGACGATGAGGGCGCGCCGCATCCCCTCCCCGATATTGGCACGAGCGAGCGCGAAAGGGGCATCGGCGCGCTCGGCCCAAGCCCCGTCGACATCGACGAGCTGATCCGGAGCACCGGGGTCGAGACCCGCAAAGTGCACATTGTCTTGTTGGAGCTCGATCTCGCCGGGAGGCTTCGGCGCCGCGGGCAACAACTCGTCTCGCTCATCGAAGACTGAACGTCAGTCCTTGACCGCCTTCTCGTTATTTGCCTCTTCAAGCGCGACATTGATGAGGTAGGCGAGGAATTGCAACTGAGCGTTGTGGGCAACAAGCCTTAAGCCCTCGAGCAGGGAAGCGATGTATTCCGCCGCCTCCTTCCGACTAAGCTCGTGACCATCGTTGAACGAACTCGCGCCGCGTGCTGGAGGCCGGCCGCCGGAGCCCTACCATCTCGTTTTGCCCTATTTCCTGCCGGTTGCGCACAAAACTCTCGCCTCGCCAACCCCTATAATTGGGCGCGGCTGCCACTCTAAACCCACTTTTAGACCTTCGCAGCTTGAGGTTGTCTTAGCTGGTATATGCTCCTAAGAATTGTCAATCCGTGAGCGTCGAATTTGACACCGGCGCTTGAAGACACCATTTTCTGGCGGCTAATGAGGGGCCAATCACGGCCCACCGCCCTCAGCCTGACGCAATTTGCGCGGCTAGGAACGTTTCAATGAACATCGTCATCGTCGAATCGCCAGCCAAGGCCAAGACCGTCAACAAGTATCTGGGGCCCGGATACCGCGTCATCGCCTCCTATGGCCATGTCCGTGATCTGCCCTCCAAGAACGGCTCCGTCGTCCCCGACAAGGACTTCGAGATGCATTGGGACGTCGAGCCTAAGGCTGCCAAACGGCTCGACGAAATCGCCAAGGCGGTCAAAGGGGCAAACAAGCTGATCCTTGCTACCGACCCCGACCGTGAAGGCGAGGCCATCTCCTGGCATGTGCTGCAGGTGCTCGACCGCAAAAAGGCTCTGGCCGGCGTTCCGGTCGAGCGTGTGGTGTTCAACGCCGTCACCAAGGAGGCGGTGCTCGATGCCATGCGCCACCCGCGCGCCATCGACTTCCCGCTGGTGAACGCCTACCTCGCCCGCCGTGCACTCGATTATCTCGTCGGCTTCACCCTCTCCCCCGTGCTGTGGCGGAAGCTTCCCGGCGCCCGTTCTGCCGGCCGCGTGCAATCCGTGGCGCTCCGGCTCGTCTGCGACCGCGAGCTCGAGATCGAGCAGTTCAAGGCACAAGAATATTGGTCGATCATCGCCGAACTCGTCACGGCGAAGAAGGAGTCCTTCCAGGCGCGGCTGTTCTCGGTCGGCGGCAAGAAGCTCGAGAAGTTCGACATCGCCGACGAGGCGACCGCAGAGCGCCTCAAGTCGGCGCTCGAAGGTGGCCGCTTCGCCGTCGCGAACATTGAGAGCAAGTCGCAGAAGAGAAACCCCGCAGCCCCCTTCACCACCTCGACCTTGCAGCAAGAGGCCTCGCGTAAGCTCGGCTTTTCGCCGCGCCATACCATGCAGCTCGCGCAGAAGCTCTACGAGGGCATTGATCTCGGCGGCGAGGCGGAGGGGCTGATCACCTATATGCGAACCGACGGCGTGCAGATCGTGCCGGAGGCGATCGCCGCGATCCGGCGGCTCCTGACCAAGGCCTATGGCGACCGCTACGTGCCGGGCAGCCCTCGCAACTACGAGACCAAGGCCAAGAATGCGCAAGAGGCACACGAGGCAATCAGGCCGACCGATTTCAGCAAGGATCCCGACAAGGTCGCCCGCTATCTCGATGGCGACGCGGCCAAGCTCTACAAGCTCATCTGGCAGCGGACACTCGCAAGCCAGGCATCGAGCGCCGACATCGAGCGCACCACCGTCGATATCGACGTGACCGCCAAGGACGGCTCGACCTATGGCGTGAGAGCGACGGGCTCCGTGGTCCGCTTCGACGGCTTCCTCAAGATCTACGAGGAAGGCATCGACGACGCCATCGGCGAGGACGGCGCCCTGCCCGCCCTCATCAAGGGTGAGGCACTCGATCCGCTGAAGATCGAGGCGAAGCAGCATTTTACCGAGCCACCGCCCCGCTACAGCGAGGCGACCCTGATCAAGAAGATGGAGGAGCTCGGCATCGGCCGGCCTTCGACCTACGCCTCTACGCTGAACGTGCTCCGCGACCGCGAATATGTGCGCCTCGACAAGAAGCGCCTCTACCCCGAGGACAAGGGGCGGCTGGTCACGGCTTTCCTCGAGAGCTTCTTCCACCGCTATGTCGAGTACGACTTCACGGCCGACCTCGAGGAAAAGCTCGACAAGATCTCGGCGGGCGAGCTCGAATGGAAGGATGTGCTGCGCGATTTCTGGCGCGAGTTCATCGCCGCCGTGAACGACATTGGTGATCTCAGGATCGCCCAGGTGCTCGATGCCCTGAACGATCTGCTCGGACCGCACATCTTCCCCGAGCCCGCTGGCGGCGGAGATCCCCGCGCCTGTCCCTCTTGCGGAGCGGGCCGCCTCAGCCTAAAGGTCGGGAAGTTCGGCGCCTTCATCGGCTGCTCCAACTATCCCGAATGCCGCTATACGCGCACTCTAGCCGAGTCTGGCGACAAGGCTCCGCCCGCAGAGGCTAAGGTGCTTGGCACCGATCCCGAGACCGGGCTGGACGTGACGCTCCGTACCGGCCGCTTCGGTCCTTACGTCCAACTTGGCGAAGGAAACGGGAAGGAGAAACCGAAGCGTGCCTCGATTCCCAAAGGTACCGACCCTGACAGTCTCGACCTCGACCGCGCGCTGGCGCTGCTCGCGCTCCCCCGCGAGGTCGGCGCCCACCCGGAGACCGGCAAGCCGATCCTGGCTGGTTTCGGCCGCTACGGTCCTTACGTCCAGCATGACGGAAAATATGCAAGCCTATCGAGCCCCGATGAGGTGTTCGAGGTCGGAATCAACCGCGCGGTCAGCCTGCTCGCCGAGAAGGCTGCCAACCGGAGGCCACGCGGCGCGAGCGTCATCAAAGAGCTCGGCGAGCACCCGGAGCTCGGCGGCAAGGTGCAGGTCCTGTCAGGCCGCTATGGTCCTTACGTGAAACACGGCAAGGTCAACGCCACAATTCCAAAGGATATCGAGCCGGAGCAGACGACGCTCGAGCAGGCGGTCGAGCTGATCGCCGCGCGCAGCGTGAAAGGCCCCGCCAAGAAGTCGGCAAAGGCGACGTCGGCGACCAAGGCCTCCGGTAAAAAAGCAGCGCGGAAAAGCGGCAAGAGCAACAAAGAGGCCGTCGAGGAGACGGCAGGCTGAGGAGCCCGTGGCAAAGACTAAGGGGGCTCCGCGCCAAGCGACCGTGGGCAGACTACCGACAAAGCAAGAGATCCTCGATTTCCTCGGCACAACGAGCGTAAAGGCCGGGAAGCGCGAGATCGCGCGCGCTTTCGGGGTCAAGGGCGGCGACCGTGTGGCTCTCAAAGAGCTGTTGCGCAGCATGGCCGATGACGGGCTGATCGCGGGATCGCGCCGGAAGCTCTCGAAGCCAGGCACACTCCCGCCGGTCACCGTCATCGAGATCGTCGGGCGCGACCGCGACGGTGAGTTCGTCGCCCGGCCTGCCACCTGGGACGAAGAGCACGGCACGCCGCCCCGCATCCTCATGGTCGAGAGCAAGCGCGAGGCAGGGCCGACCGCCGGCATCGGCGACCGCGTGCTGGCGCGCATCACGCCGCTGGGCGCCGATTCCGACTACCCCTATCAGGCACGCACCATCAAGAAGCTCGCGCGTGCCACGCAAACAATGCTCGGCATCTTCCGCTCGCTTCCGGGCAACACCGGCGTCATCGATCCGGTGGACCGCAAACAGCTAAAGGAATGGCCCGTCACTCGCGGCAACACCAGTGACGCCGAGAACGGCGAGCTCGTGCGCTTCGAACTCGCGCGCGGCGGTCGCGCGGGCGTCCAAACGGCGCGCGTTACCGAACGGCTCGGCAATCCGCAAGCCCAGCACATGACGAGCCTGATCGCCGTCCATGCCCATGGCATCCCCGATACCTTTCCCGACGCCGTGCTCGCCGAGGCGGCTGCCGCGAAGGAGCCGGAACTTGGGAAGCGAGAGGATTTGCGTCATTTCCCGCTCATCACCATCGACCCCTCTGACGCGCGCGACCATGATGATGCGGTCTGGGCCGAAGCGGATCCTGACCCCAAGAACAAAGGCGGCTGGGTGGTGATCGTCGCCATCGCCGACGTGTCGGCCTATGTCAGGCCAGGCAAGGCGCTCGACAAAGAAGCGCGGAAGCGCGGCAACTCGGTCTATTTTCCCGACCGCGTCGTGCCGATGCTGCCTGAGCGCATCTCAAATGACCTTTGCTCACTCAAGGAAGATGTCCCTCGTGCGTGCCTCGCCGTACGCATGGTCTTCGACAAGGACGGGCGCAAGCTCAAGCACCGCTTCTTCCGTGGGTTGATGCGCTCAGCCGCGAGCCTGAGCTACGAGCAGGCGCAACATGCGATCGACGGCAGGCTGGACGAAATGACCGAGCCCCTGCTCGACACCGTGCTCCGCCCGCTCTGGGGCGCCTATGCGAGTCTGACCTTGGCGCGCACCGAGCGCTCACCGCTCGATCTCGACCTGCCCGAGCGCAAGATCCTGCTCGACGACAAGGGGCAGGTCCGCGCTATCGTCACCCCTCCCCGGCTCGACGCTCACCGCATGATCGAGGAGTTCATGATCGCCGCAAATGTCTCGGCGGCCGAGACGCTCGAAGCCAAACGCTCCCCGCTGATCTATCGCGTGCACGACTCGCCCTCGAAAGAGAAGCTTGCCGCGCTTGGAGAGTTCCTCGCCACTATCGGGTTCAAGCTACCCAAGGCCGGCACGTTAAAGCCGGCCCATTTCAACCGTATCCTCGCCGATACGCGTTCGACTCCAGTCGCCGAACTCGTCGGCGAGGTCGTGCTGAGGAGCCAGGCCCAGGCCGAATATAACGCCAGCAGTTTCGGTCATTTCGGACTGAACCTGCGCCGCTACGCGCATTTTACCTCGCCCATTCGCCGCTACGCCGACCTCATCGTGCATCGCGCACTCGCGCGTGCGCTTGGGCTTGGACCGGACGGGCTGACCGATACCGAGATGGGCGAGCTCGACCAGATCGCGCAAGCGATCTCCGACACCGAGCGCAGAGCCATGGCGGCAGAGCGCGAGACGGCTGACCGGCTGATCGCGGCCTATCTCGCCGACCGCATCGGCGCGCGCTTCCAGGCTCGCGTCTCCGGCCTCGTCCGGTCGGGCCTCTTCGTGAGGCTGATGGAGACGGGCGCCGACGGCTTTGTTCCCGCGTCGTCGATTGGGCACGAATATTTCTACCATGATGAGGTGCGCCAGGCGCTGGTGGGCGAAGATTCCGGGCTCGGCTACCGACTCGGCGATTCCGTCGAGGTACGTCTCGTCGAGGCGATCCCGACGGCGGGCGCTCTGCGATTTGAGATGATGAGCGAGGGGCGCTCACTCGGCGCGCGACCAAAAGGCGCTCGTGGGCGGAGTGACAAAGAACGTAGGCGGGACTACAAGGGCAAGCCCAAAGGCCGGGCTCCCTTCAAGAAGCGTCGCTAACTCCCTAGATAGCGTTGAGCGAGGACCCCCTGATGGAAAAAAGTGTAGCGCCGCCGGTCTATCGGAATGTCGAGCGGAAATCGGACCGCCCGGTCTTTCAGTCGCTGTTGCGCGGGGCCACGCTGAAATGTCCCGCTTGTGGCGTGGGCGCACTCTACAGGCGGTATCTCAAGGTCGCAGATACCTGCCCAAACTGCGGCGAGGAGCTGTTTCACCACCGGGCCGACGATGCGCCCCCCTATTTCACCGTCGTCATTGTGGGTCATATCGTGGTCGCCCTCGTGCTTTTGGTCGAGATGGCATACCGGCCGCCGCTCTGGGTGCATGCAGCGCTCTGGCTGCCTCTGACGCTCATCCTTGCCCTTGTGTTCCTGCCACCGATCAAGGGCGCTCTGATCGGGCTGCAATGGGCGCTCCGCATGCATGGCTTTGATCCCAATAATCCAGAGGACGACTTTGCGCGCCTCGTCGCCGCCGAACATGACATCGTGCAACAAGCACCCCGCCCTCGGTCTTGACTTCAAGTCGTGATCGAGTAGGGTTCGCGCCAATTCGCAAGAGAGTTTTCCGAGGACGTCATGGCCAAGCCCGTCACCCAGAAGATCAAGCTCGTTAGCTCAGCCGGCACGGGCTACTACTACGTGACCAAGAAAAATCCGCGCAATCAAACCGAGAAGCTTGTGTTCAAGAAATACGATCCGGTCGCGCGCAAGCACGTCGAATTCAAGGAAGCAAAAATCAAATAGCATCTGCTGGCGAGGGCAGATGCAATCATGGCCGGGAGACCCGGCCATGAAAGCATGCTTTTCTTGGAAATAGGTGGCCGGCCGAAACGCGGCGCTAACGAGGAGGCCACTCAACCGCGACCCGGCCGGCCGAACCCTACGGACCCAGGAGATGCGGCGGACCTGAGCATTCCGCAGGGTTATCTCTGTCTGGAAGAAACCGAGCTCTGGACGCGCGGACTCAAAGCCCCGCAAACCCCCTCACCCCGATTGCCTCCACGTCTGTCCTTCTGGCGTTCAGTCAAACCATAAAACAGCCAACAAAGGGACGGAATCAAGCTATTTGGTCGGGTTAATACGACAAAATGTTAGGCATTGTAAAGCCTTAAGGTTAAGCGCTCAGCCGGTACGTAAAGTCCGCGAGGCTGCCATTTTCCAGCGCCTCCCTTGCGAATTTGCCACGCGTGATTCGCTAAATGCTGCAACCAACGCACTCGCCGGGTTCTAAGCGGCGTCGGCCACAACCCGGTTGCGCCCGTCGCGCTTGGCGCAATAGAGCGCCTGATCGGCACGTTTGAGGATGAGCTCAGGCGTATCGTCGGCGAATTCAAGGGCTGCGACCCCGACGCTCGCCGTCACCTCAAGCGTCCCAATCCTCTCGCCAGCATAGAACGGGGCTGCGGCGATGCATTGACGCAAGCGCTCGCCGACGAGATAGGCCTTGGCAAGATCAGTATCCGGCATGACGACCACGAATTCCTCGCCCCCCAGTCGGCAAGCGAGGTCGATACCGCGAATATTGCGGCGGACGCGCGC
>JBLMXO010000099.1:0-2721 GCA_050257815.1 Actinomycetota bacterium | reverse complement strand
GCGTACGCCTGAAGGAGGGACCTAGACGCGCAGGCGACCCTCCGAGGTTGGTTGCTGACGCTTCTCGCGCCCAAAGGGAGCTCGGGTGGCAAACCCGATATAGTGATCTCGATCAGATCATCAGAACTGCTTGGAATTGGGTGAAAGAGCGGGAAGCCGTTAGCCAAATGGCATGAGCTCCTCACACCAAGTACCCTCAAAATTGCAGCGCCGTTTCCTATGAGGAATTTTTAGCGTGAACATTTGCATGATCGGGGCGGGCTATGTCGGCCTC
Source organism: Actinomycetota bacterium (assembly GCA_050257815.1). Lineage (GTDB taxonomy): Bacteria > Pseudomonadota > Alphaproteobacteria > Rhizobiales > Methyloligellaceae > Methyloceanibacter. Next base: position 2,447 of record JBLMXO010000099.1, on the reverse strand, counting down.
GTCTCCGCCGCCTGCTTCTCTGAGTTCGGCTGGAATGTTACTTGCGTCGACAAGGACGCGGGCCGGATCGAACAGCTTCGCTTGGGGCACGTGCCGATCTACGAGCCGCGGCTCGAGGAGTTGCTCGAGCGCAATTTGCGCATGGGGCGGATCAAGTTCTCAACCGAACTCAATCCTGCCATCGGCGATGCTGACCTCGTGTTTCTGGCCGTCGGCACGCCGATGCGCCGCGGCGACGGCCATGCTGATCTCTCTTTCGTGTTCCAGGCAGTCGAGGACCTCGCCCCGCACCTGCGCGGCTTTACCGTGATCGCGACGAAATCGACGGTGCCGGTGGGCACAAGTCGCGAGATCGAGCGGCGCTTGCGTCTGCTTCGTCCTGATGTGGATTTCGCGGTGTGCTCGAATCCTGAGTTTCTGCGCGAGGGTTCCGCCATCTACGATTTCACTCATCCCGACCGTGTGCTCGTCGGCTGCGACGCCGAGCGGGCGCGCGTGCTGATGGAGCGCCTCTACAAGCCGCTCACCTTGCGCAATGCCCCCGTCCTGTTCGTCAGCCGCGAATCCGCCGAGCTTGCCAAATATGCCTCAAACGCCTTCCTCGCCATGAAGATCAGCTTCATCAACGAGATTGCCGACCTCTGCGAGGCCGTGGGCGCCGACGTGCAAGAGGTGGCGACCGCAGTCGGCGCCGATGGCCGCATCGGTAACAAGTTCCTGCATCCGGGTCCCGGCTATGGCGGCTCGTGCTTCCCCAAGGACGTCGCAGCACTCATCCGCACCGCGCGGGAGGAGCGCTCGCCAGTCTCGCTGATCGAGCAGGTGCAGACCGTCAACTCCGAGCGCAAGATCGCCATGGCGAGCAGGGTCGAGCGCGCTGCGGGCGGCTCGCTCCAGGGCAAGACTGTCGCCGTGCTCGGTGTCGCGTTCAAACCCGACACCGACGACGTGCGCGAGGCGCCGAGCCTCATCCTCATTCCTATGCTGCAAGAGAAGGGCGCAAAGGTGCGGGTCTACGACCCGCATGCACGGGAAAATGCCGAACCGCTTCTGCCTGGTATCGAGTGGTGCGAGAGCGCACTTGCCGCGGCCGACGCGGCCGACGTGACCGTGGTCGTGACCGAATGGAACGAATTTCGCGCGCTCGATCTCGACGCACTCAAGCGGCGGATGAAGGGAGACGTCTTGGTCGACCTGCGCAACATCTATCTGCCAACGCAGGCAAGTGTTGCGGGCTTTACCTATTCCTCCATCGGCCGCTAGCCCCGGCCCAGTCGCTTCCAGGCCAGGGGAACGGCGCCGGCGGTGGAAAGGTCGTGCCCGGCTTGATCGCACCAAAGTTAATCCCCGCCCGGCCCGAGGAGGCATAATATTGAGCCATGGGCGCGATCGACAAAAGGCGTTGGTTCCCGCTATGGAGGATGGGCTTTCCTGGAAAAGCTATTCATGGCGGAGGGCCAATTATGCGTCTTCCGATCCTTGCCCTGACTGTTATCGGCGCTCTCGGATTCTGGATCGGCAGCGGTGGCGCACAAGCGGGCAGGGGCCTTCCCATCGCCGACAATCCCTATTGCGACGTCACCACCTATACGCTGCGGGATCTGCCCGAGCAGGCGATGTCCACGCTCGACTCAGCCGGGCGCCCAGTGATCGTGGTCAGCTCCTCGGTGCTGGACCAATCGCCGGCCTATGGCCGCTTCCTCATGGCGCATGAATGCTGCCATCACACGCTCGGCCACGTGCGGAACTTTCACGAGGAACTCGGTCATCTCGGTCCACAGCCCTTCTTCTATGTCGCGCCTAAGCTGAAGCAGATGGAGCTCGATGCCGATTGTTGTGCGGTAAAGCTGCTGAAATCGGTGCACGAAACCGACAGCATCGATGCGGCGAGGCAGATGATGCTTGGCTTCGGCGCGGAGCCGACCGGGGCCTACTATCCGACCGGGATGGAGCGCGCCGACAATATCGACAAATGCGTCGCGCAAGATTAGGGCTCTCGCACTTCCTTACCGCCGCTTAATTTGACCTTGAGGCCGTTTCCAGAAAATTGAGGTGGTCGGCGGTGCGGCACTTGGCGCAGACGCGATGTGCTATGTTGAGGCTTCCGAGATGGCTCAAGGGTTAGCCATGAGCTTCACTACGATCGATGGTCGCCTCATGACGAGGACCGCAGGCCTTTGCCTGCGCTGGGTCCTTCCCGTGATGATCGCTTTATGCGCTGGTGGCTTTGGCAGCGAAGCGTCTGGCGGCGTCATCCGCGTCTGCGCCGATCCCGACAACATGCCGTTCTCCAACGGCAAAGGCGAGGGCTTCGAGAACAAGCTTGCCGAGCTCATCGCAGCAAAGCTCGACGACAACCTCCAATATACTTGGTTCTCTGAATCGAGCGGCTACGTCCCGAACGCGGTCGGCAACGACGCTTGCGATCTCATCATGGGGTATGCCCA
>JBLMXO010000098.1:0-3802 GCA_050257815.1 Actinomycetota bacterium | reverse complement strand
GGAACTCGCCGACTATGCAAAAGCGCGGCTGAAGAACCTCGGTTACGACAATGCCGAGATCATCTGCGCCGACGGGACTAAGGGCTTGCCCGTGCACGCGCCGTTCAACGCCATCATCGTGTCGGCCGGGGGCCCACGCGTGCCCGAGGCGCTCAAGAGCCAGCTCGCCATCGGCGGACGGCTCGTGATCCCGGTCGGCCGCGATATTCATCAGACCCTGCTGGGCGTCACGCGCGTGAGCGAGGCGGAGCTCAAGGAAGAGGATTTCGGTGCCGTCACCTTCGTGCCGCTGATCGGCGAGCAAGGCTGGGCTGAGCCTGGAGTGGCGAAGAAGGAGACCAAGATAGACGCCGAGACGTCGGGCTTCGCCGACGGCCTCCTGATCCCCTCGCAGCGAGCGCGCGCGATCCGCACCACGCTCAGCCACCTCATCGCCGAGGCGGCAGAGCCGTTCGGCGATCTCGATGAGCTTGCGAGCCTCGCCGAGCGCTTCGCCAAGAGCCGCGTGGTTCTCCTCGGTGAGGCGACGCACGGCACGGCCGAGTTCTACGACGCGCGCGCGGCGATCACCGCCAAGCTCGTCAAGGATCACGGCTTCAACATCGTCGCGGTCGAGGCCGATTGGCCTGACGCCGCAGTCTATGACGCCTATGTGCGGGGGCTGCCGCGGCCGAAAGTGCCGAGAGCCGCCTTCACCCGCTTCCCCACCTGGATGTGGCGGAACGGAGAAGTCGGCGCCTTTTTGCGGAAGCTCAAGGACATCAACGAGGCGCGCGATCCCGACGAGCGGTGCGGCTTTTATGGGCTCGACGTTTATAGCCTGAGCGCATCGATCGAAGCGGTGCTCACCTATCTCGACAAGGTCGACCCCGAGGCCGCGCGGGTTGCGCGCGAGCGCTACGGCTGCCTCTCGCCCTGGCGTGCAGAACCTGTCCGCTATGGGCGCATGTCGCTGTCACGCGGCTATGCGCTGTGCGAGAAACCCGTCACCGATGCGCTGCTCGATCTCCTGCACAAGCGGCTCGATTATCTGGTGCGCGACGGAGAGGCGTTCTTCGGCGCCGAGCAGAATGCGCGCATCGTCGCCGCAGCCGAGCAATATTACCGCGTCATGTATTACGGCGACGCCGAGTCGTGGAATTTGCGCGACCAGCATATGTTCGACACGCTCGAGCGGCTGGTGGCCCATCGCGGGCCTGATGCCAAGGCTATCGTGTGGGCGCACAACTCCCATATCGGCAATGCCGAGTTCACCGAGATGGGCCAGGTTAGGGGCGAGCACAATATCGGCCAGCTCGCGCGCGAGCACTTCGGCGAGGATGCGGCGCTGATCGGCTTCGGCACGGATCGCGGCACGGTCGCTGCGGCCTCCGACTGGGACGGGCCGATGGAGATCAAGCGCGTGCGGCCGGCGCGCGACGACTCTTATGAGGGCCGCTCGCGCGATGCCAACTTCCCCGCCTTCTTCCTCGAGACCGGCCCCGGCCAGAAGGAGCATATTCGCGCCGAGCTTGCTGAACCCCTGCTCGAGCGCGCCATCGGGGTGATCTACCGGCCGGAGACCGAGCTCCTGTCGCACTATTTCCAGGCCGAGCTGTCGAAGCAGTTCGATGCCTGGATCTGGTTCGAGGAGACGCGCGCCGTCGCCGCACATGGCGAGGCTCATCCGCACGGACCCGACGAGACCTATCCGTTCGGCCTCTAGCCTCCCTACGCGCCGACGGATTTTCCCCCTTATCTCAAGGATCTGGACGGCCGGGATGGCTCCGGCTGTTACCGGCACTTCTCGCTTTTGGCGCGCAAGACTATGCTCAGCGCCTGCAGTCAGTGCAGCCAAGAGGGCGCCGATGAAGTCCTTATGTTGTGCAGCATCACTCGTCTTCGCCTCTCTGCTCGCGGTAAGCACGCCGCGGCCGGCCTTGGCGGAGTCGCAAGTCGAGATCGCCTATGAGGAGCCGACGAGCCCCGAGCTTCGTCCCATTTATGAGGAGCTCAAGGCGCTCGCAGTCCTGCAACAGCTCCAGCTGTTCATGGAGCCGCTCCGCCTGCCCCACCCGATCAAGGTGCGCACGGCAGAATGCGGACCTGACCTCGAGTCTTACGTGCCGGGGGGACCGGTCACCATCTGCTACGAGGTGCTCGACCAGGTCGCGAAGCTCGTGAAGCTGCACTCGCGCGATGCCACCTATCAGCAGACATTGATCAACGGGGCCTTCGTCCAGAACGCGCTCCATAACGTGTCTCTCGGCATCTTCGATGTGTTCGGCGTTCCCATCTGGGGACGCGAATTCGATGCCGCCGACCGGCTCGCGGCGTTGATCATGACCCAGTTCGGCGAGGACGTGATGGCGGCGACCGTCGAGACCACGACGCAGATCTTCCAGTGGTCGGATAGGACGTGGACGGGACGTGATTTCGCCAGCACGAACTCGCCCGACGCGCAGCGCTTCTACAATTACCTCTGCATCGCCTATGGCGCCTCGCCTTACGACTATGACTATCTTGTGCGGGGCGGGACACTCCCCAAAGAGCGGGCGGAGCGCTGTGAGGAGGAATATCTGCAGATCAAGAAGGCCTTCGACTTGCGGATCATGCCCTATGTCGATCCCGACCTTCTGGTGAAGGCGAAAGCGCGGGGCTGGTCGATCACACCAACCCATCCCGGCGGCAACGGCTGACGGCGAGACGCGTGACCTACCAGCCAGACCCCTTTCTCTGTAACAGGTGCTTCATGAAATCGATGCTCAGGGCCTTCCTCCTCCCCACCGCTTTGCTCGGCTGCGCATTCATCGCCGCGCCGGCGTCTGCACAAGTCTCGCCCGAGTTCGCCAACAGCAAAGTGGTAGTTCTGGAACAGGAAGCCGGCGATCACGGCTATTGGACAACGACGTTCAATACATTCGATCCCGACAACAAGCGGAAGCCCGTCGCCGAAGAGCGCAAGCAGATCCGCGAGCAGATGATGGAGCGGCGCGTTCTCGAGGAGTACGCGGAGTTCCTGTCGCCTTTGCGTCTGCCGCACACGCTCAAGCTGTTCGCGAGCGATTGCGCCGGCAACAAGTGGGATAGTCCCTATTACACGTCGACCATACACGCCATCGACATGTGCTACTCGTTCTTCGCCGCCGCCAACAAGGACGCCGACTATCTGCTCGACCTGCAAGCGAGAGGCAAACTATGGACGCCGGTCTCGCGTGAGCAATATGTGGCCGGGCTGTTCACCTCGGTCTTGATGCATGAGACGGGACACGCCCTCTTCGATCAGCTCGACATTCCGGTGTTCGGCCGCGAAGAGGATGGCGCCGATGAAGTTGCCGCGTTCCTCGCGCTCCAATTCAACAAGGAGACCGCGCGCACCATCATCAAGGGGTTCGCATATATGTGGGCCATCTCGGGCGACCCGAGAACTCAGGCGATGGACATCACCGATCCGAAATATCCGACCGACCCCGACCAGCAATGCTGGGTCGACCCGTTCTGCGCCTTCTCTGACGAGCATGGGACATCGAGCCAGCGTCTCTACAATACGCTGTGCATCGCCTATGGCGGCGATCCCGCGACGTTCCAGGACTTCGTCGACTCCGGTTGGCTCCCGCCGGAGCGCGCCAAGAACTGCGCCAGGGAATATCAGCAGGTCAAATTTGCCTTCGAGAAGACGATCCTGCCGTTCGTCGATCAAGTGCAGATGGCGAAGGTGCGCGACCGGCAATGGTTTACGCCGGCCGAGTTGCAGGAGAAGTGAGACCGGGCGCCGCGCGGTGAGCGATCTGCGCCTCCGCTACCGCGTTAAAATTATTGCCGT
>JBLMXO010000097.1:0-8114 GCA_050257815.1 Actinomycetota bacterium | reverse complement strand
CCCGTTGACCTCGGCGAGGTCGACCGCGCGGACATGGCCTGCAGCGATCACGCTGACGGCGGCGTCCGCATTCAGTGGCACCCCGAGGTCTTTGGCGAAATGATTGAGAGTTCCGAGGGGAAGCACGCCAAGCGGCACGTCAGTTCCGGCGAGAGCGCTCGCCACGGTTCTGATGCTTCCGTCGCCTCCACCAACGACGACGGCGTCGATCGCTCCGCGCTTCGCCTGGGCAAGAGCCGACTCTGCCGCTGCATGCAAGTCGGACCCATCGACAAAGAGGATTCTGGCGGCAATCCCATTGTGAGCGAAGGTTGAAGCAAGCTCACCCTCAACGTTTGAGGCAAGCTTCTGGTTAAAGGCGCCCGCGCCCGCATTCATGAGCGCAACCACGCGCCTTACGGGCACGACGTGGTAGGTGCGACGGGTGACGGTGGTGGCTTCCGCCATGAGAGAGCCTCGCGAATCTGGCGGACCCTATCAGCGCATTTGGAGCTCAGAAAGAGCGGCGAGCCGCCTCACATCCGCTCGTCGCCGAGTTTCGGCTGAAGATGAAGAGCCGTCAGCCTTCCGAAAGTCCGCCGCCGCACCAGAGGCATTCGCGGGGCTTTGCGCGCGCGCTTGAGCCAGCTCCGCACCGCAAGCGCTAGCACCCTGGGGCCGAACCTTCCGAGGTCGAGATGGTAGACGATCCGATAGAGCATGGTTGCCATGCGCCAGATAACTGACAAGGGGCTCTTGAGTTGCATAGAGGGGCGGCGAATTTTCGGGTGAATTTTGGCGCAAGCCGGGCGAGGAGGGGCTCAGCCCTTCCGCGCCTCGTCGATGTAAAGCGCGCGGAAGGCGCGAGCGATTGGCCCCGGGCGCCCATCGCCGATCTTGTGACCATCGATCTCAACGATCGGCAACACGAAGGCTGACGCCGCCGACATGAAGGCCTCGCGCGCTTGCAGCGCCTCGGTCACGCTGAATGGCCTCTCCTCAAGTCTCACGCTTTCGCTCTTGGCAAGGCGGAGCACCGCGCGGCGCGTCACGCCGGGAAGAATGTGATGCCCGAGCGGCTGGGTGCGGACCACGCCGTCGGCGTCGAGGATGAAGGCCGTCGAGGAGGTTCCCTCGGTCACATGCCCATTCTCGACCATCCAGGCCTCGTAGGCGCCCTTGAGCTTGGCAGCCTGCTTTCCCATGGCTTGCGCGAGCATCGAGGTCGATTTGATGTCGCGCCGCTTCCAGCGGATCTCGGGGATGGTGATAATCTTCACCCCTGTCTCGGCATAGGGGTTGGCGAGCAGGGGCCGGCTTTGCGTGAAGGCGACGACGGTCGGCGTCGCAGTCTCCGGGTAGGCAAAGTCCCGCTCTGCCGCGCCGCGCGTGATCTCGAGATAGACGATGCCTTCGTTGACCTCGTTGCGCGCAATGAGCTCGGTGTGCAGGGCCCATAGCGCCTGGTGGCTGAGCGGAGCTTTGAGGGCGATCTCGCCGAGCGAGCGGTCGAGCCTGGCGAGGTGCGCCTCGAAGTCGAGAAGCTGTCCGTCGAGGACAGCGGTCACCTCATAGACGGCGTCGCCGAACAGGAAGGCGCGGTCGAACACCGAAACCTTGGCCTCTTCCTCGGTCACATAGCTGCCGTTCACATAAACGATGCGCGACATGGCTCAGGCCGGACCGCGAGGGACCAAACTTCGCGCCGCCGTTAGCACGAGGGCGGGGAGGGCTGGATGCTGAGGCCGGCCTCCTCGATCAGAGCGAGGTCGTCGAGCGTGTCGTTATTGGCGGTGGTGAGCAGCTTGTCGCCATAGAAGATCGAGTTCGCCCCGGCGAGGAAGCAGAGGATCTGCGCCTCGCGGGTGAGAGAGCGCCGACCCGCCGAGAGCCGCACATGGGAGAGCGGCATGAGGATGCGGGCCGTGGCCACCATGCGCACGAGATCGAGCGGATCGACCGGGGGGGCATCCTCGAGCGGGGTGCCTTGGACCGCGACCAGCGCGTTGATCGGCACACTCTCGGGATGCGGGTCGAGATTGGCGAGCGTCTGGAGAAGCCGCGCCCGGTCCTCGTTCGTCTCGCCCATGCCGATGATGCCGCCGCAGCAGACCTCGACTCCTGCCTCGCGGACGCAGGCGATGGTATCGAGCCGGTCCTGATAAGTCCTGGTGGTGATGATCTCCCCGTAGAACTCGGGCGAAGTATCGAGGTTGTGGTTGTAGGCGGTGAGCCCCGCGTCGGCGAGGCGCTTCGCCTGGGAGGCATTGAGCATGCCGAGCGTGACGCAGGCCTCCATGTCGAGCGCGCGCACCCCGCGCACCATGTCGATCACGCTGTCGAAGGCAGGGCCGTCCTTCACCTCGCGCCAGGCCGCGCCCATGCAGAAGCGCGTGGCCCCGGCCTCTTTGGCGAGCCTCGCCTTGGCCAGCACGTCGTCCACGTCGAGCAGAGTTTCGCGCTTGAGGCCCGTCTCCTTGGCGTAATGAGCCGATTGCGGACAATATTTGCAGTCCTCGGGACAGGCGCCGGTCTTGATGGAGAGCAGGCTCGCAAGCTGTACCTCGCCGTCTTCGTGGTGGCGCCTGTGCACCGCCCTTGCCCGATCGACGAGGTCGAGGAGGGGTAGGGTCAAAAGGGCGAGCACCTCTTCGGCCTGCCAATTGTGCCTCAGCTCATGGGCCGGTTTTGGCTCACGCAGGCTCTTCGGCTGGTTGACCTGGCCATTGATAGGATTCACGCTTTCGATGATGTCCGACACGGTTTTAGGTGTTCTGATTGCTGTGGATTTCCCACCCCGCTAATACATGATGATGCCGGGAAGCGAAAGCAGGTACCAGGCCTTTCTCGAAGGCCTTGCGCGCGACAAGTTGCGGCGCGTGCTGACCGACATCGAGCCGGTCGACGCGCGCTTGATCCGCGTGGCGGGCCACGACTACCTCAATTTCGCCGGCAACGACTATCTGGCGTTACGCTTCCACCCGCGGCTCGTCGCGCGGGCAGCGGAATGGGCCAGGCGCTATGGGACGGGCTCAGGCGCCTCGCGCCTTGTGACCGGCAATCTCGACCTATTTGGGGGTATCGAGGGCAAGATCGCGAAACTCAAGGGAAAACCTGCGGCGCTGGTGATGGCCTCTGGCTTCCAGGCCAATGCCGCCGTGCTTGCCGCCCTGTTCGACCGCACCGTGCTCGGGGCTGAGCCTCTTGTCTTCGCCGACCGGCTCAATCACGTGAGCATGCATTTCGGCTGCAAGGCTGCCGGCATCCGCGAGATCCGCTACCGGCATGGGGATGCCGACCATCTCGGCGAGCTTCTGAGTCAGTATCAAGATAATAGCCGACCGAAATTCATCCTGACTGAGAGCGTCTTCTCCATGGACGGCGACGTCGCCCCGCTCGCGGAGATCGTTCGTCTTGCCCGCGTGCACGGCGCGTGCCTGATCGTCGACGACGCGCATGCGGCCGGGATATTGGGCGAGGGGGGAAGCGGCCTGTCAGCGGGCGCCGACATCGTCATTGGCACCTTCTCCAAGGCTCTCGGCGGCTTCGGCGCCTATATCGCCTGCTCGCCGACAATGAGGGATTATCTTATCAATCGGTGCAGTGGGCTGATCTATTCGACCGCACTTCCGCCGCCCGTGCTCGGCGCCATCGACGCCGCCCTCGATCTTGTTCCTACTCTCGATGCGGAGCGCGCCTATGTGGCGCGCCTTGCCGCCCGGTTCCGCGCTGGCGCTCAAGCTCTCGGCTACGACACGGGAGCCTCTGCCACGCAGATCGTGCCGTTGATCGTTGGCGAGCCCGACGCTGCGCTCGGTCTCAGCGAACGTTTGCGCGCGAGCGGTTTCTGGGCGACCGCGATCAGGCCACCCACGGTGCCGAAGGGAACGGCGAGGGTGAGGCTTGCCTTCACCAAGGCGCATCGGGAGAGCGACATCGATAGCCTGCTGGAGACCTTGGCCGCGACGGCGGGCGGCGCGCCTCAGAAGCACCACGCCCGGGTGCAGCCCTGATCCATGCGTTTCGTCCTAGTCCACGGCTGGGGGTTCCATGCCGGCATCTTCGCCGACCTCATTCCTTATCTTGACGGCGCCGAGGTCACTCTGGTCGATCTCGGCTTCGTCGCCGGAGGTCCCAAAGGCGAAGGCGAGTGGCCTGAAGACGCGGTCGCGGTCGGCCACTCGCTTGGACTATTGTGGCTGCTCGAGCGCGGAGGCGGGCGCTTCAGGGCTCTTGTCAGCGTGCAGGGCTTCGACTGCTTCTGCTGCCATGTTGCGCCGTCACGTCTCGCTGCGCTCAAGCGCGGGCTCGAGCGTGACCCTGGCGGCACGCTTCAGGCCTTTTGGCGCTCCTGTGGCGCCTCGGGCTTTGCCTTGCCAGATGCGTTGAATGTCGCGAGACTTGATGAGGGCCTCGATTGGCTGATGACTTGGGATGCGCGAAAGGCGAGGGAGACGTTAAGTTGCCCGGTGCTGGCGCTCGCTTCGCGCGACGACGTCATCGTGCCGCCTTCCATGAGCGAGGCCATTTGGGGAGAAGAGATCATCTGGTCGCCCGACGGCGGCCATGTTCTGCCGTTGAAGCGGCCGGAATGGTGCGTACGCCATGTCCTTGAATTCGCCAATGCTCTCCCGTCATAGCGCCGGCATCATCGCGAGCTTCGGTGCGCGCGCTGGGAGCTACGAGCCTCATGCCGGGTTGCAGAGGGCGATCGCCTCGCGCCTCGCTCGACTCCTGCCGGCGCTCGAGCGGCCGCGCGTGCTCGAGCTTGGCTGCGGCACCGGGCTCTTCAGCCGGCACCTCATCGAGCGCTATCCCAACGGCCGCTTCGTGTTGACGGACGCATCGGCCGCCATGCTGGCCGAATGCCGGCGGAATCTCTCGGGCGCATCGGCTCAGAGCATCGATTTCGCGGTCATGGACGCGAGCAGGCCTGGAGCGCTCGGGTGCTTCGACCTCATCGCCACGAGTATGACCTTGCATTGGCTGCCCGAGCAAAAAGCGAGCCTTGAGCGGCTCCGTGCTCTGCTCGTGCCGTCAGGGGCGCTGCTCTATGCGGCGCTGGGATCCGAGAGCTTCGCTGAGTGGCGCGCGGTTCTTGACGAACAGGGCCTTCAGAGCGGCATCGCGCGTTCGGAATCGTTGCCTGGCGTGGTCGAGGAGGAGCGCCTTGCTCCCGATGCCGCAGCTCTCGCCTTCCTTCGCCGCATGAAAGCGGTGGGAGGACTGACGCCGCGCGAGGGCTACCGGCCTTTATCGCCTGGCGCGCTTCGCCGCGCGATTCGCGCAGCCGATGCCTCAGGCCGTCCCGTAACTTGGCACATCGTTTATGGGCGGCTCGCGGCGGAAGCCCAGCCTCCGATGGCATCGAGCCCTTCGAGCAGCCCGGCATAGGCGCGGGTGAGCTCATCATCGGTGATGCAGTAGGGCGGCATGAGATAGAGAGTGGAGCCGAGCGGCCTGATATTGAGGCCGCGGGAAAGATACCAGTCGCGTAAGCGCCGGTTTTGCGCCGACTGATAGGCTCCGTTTGCAGACTTTACATCAAAGGCAAGAATCGAGCCGAGCAGGCGCGGGCGCGTGACATCGTCTCGCGCGGCAAGCGCGGCGAGCATGGCCCGATGCCGGCCATTGATGTGGGCGATACGCTCAAGCGTCTTCTCCTCCTCGAACAGGCCGAGGGAGGCGAGGCCCACTGCGCATGCGAGCGGGTTGGCGGTGAAGGAGTGCCCGTGGGGCAGCGCGCGGTCGAAGGTCTCGCCGAGAAACGCCCTGAATACCGTCTCGCGCGCGACCGTCATGGCAAGCGGCATATAGCCGGCGGTCAGGCCCTTCGACAGGCAGACGAGGTCCGGCACGACATCCGCCTGCTCCATTGCGAACAACGTTCCGGTCCGCCCAAATCCGGTCGCCACCTCGTCGAAGATGACGAGAACGCCAGCCTTGCGCGCGATCGCTACCAGTCGTTTCAGGAAACTCGGCCGGCACACGCGCATGCCGCCAGCCCCCTGCAACAGCGGCTCGATGATCAGCGCGGCGATCGTTTGCCCCCGATCTGACAGAAGCGCTTCGAAGGCGGAAAGCGCGCCCGCCTCCCGCTCGTCGGCGGCATCGTCCCCCTCGAAGGTCGAAGGGTAGGGGAGTACATAGACCTTGCACATCAAGTCGCGGAACGGCGTGAAGAACTGCGAGCCACGCCCGAGCGACATGGCGCCGAGCGTGTCGCCGTGATAGCCGCCGTCGAAGCCGACGAGGATGCGACGCCTCGGCTCGCCGGTATTGATCCAGTATTGATAGGCGATCTTGAGCGCGACCTCGACTGAGGTCGAGCCGTCGTCGGAGAAGAACACGCGGGAAAGATCGCCGGGAAGAAGCCGGGTGATCGCGGTGGCGAGATCGACCGCAGGCTGATGGGTGAAGCCCGCGAACATGACGTGCTCGAAGAGGCTTGCTTGTTTGGCGAGCGCGGCATTGATCTTGGGATGCGAATGCCCGTGCGTGCAGGTCCACCACGATGACACGAGATCGAGAATCTCCTTGCCGTGGGCGGTGAAGAGAGAAGCGCCCTTGGCGCGCGTGAGCACGATCGGATCGCCTTCCGTGCCATGCTGGGTGAAGGGATGCCAGACATGGCTGCGGTCGCGCGCGAGCACGTCCTCGGCGAGGGTCTTTGGAGTCTGCTTCGGATCGTCGTTCATGATTGGGCGAGTTTCATGAGGTCCAGCTCGGGCTCGATGGCGCGCAGCGTGGACCGGTTCACGGTCTCAAGCCAGGGAATTTCGGCGATCACCTCGGCCTGGCCATAGCGCTCGATCGCGGCGCGGTTATGCGGCGTCTCTGGACCGCTGATGACGATGCCGGCGAGGGCCAGTCCGCGCCGGCGGATGGCCTCAAGCGAGAGCAGCGTGTGGTTAATGGTGCCGAGCGTCGATCGGGCGACGAGGATGATCGGCAGATGAAGCTCGGCGGCGAGGTCGATCATATAGGTGGCGTCGGTGATCGGGACCATCAGCCCGCCGGCACCCTCCACCACGATCAACCCGTCGACCGGGGGAGGGACGAGTTTCGCCATGTCGAGCACAACACCGGCGCGGCGCGCAGCCTCGTGCGGCGCGATCGGCTCAGGCAGCACATAGGCCTCGGGCAAGATGCGCTCAGGCGGAACCTCGGCGAGACGGCGCACCCGAGCGGAATCCGTCTCAGGCTGGGTCCCCGCCTGGACGGGCTTCCAATAGGAGGCATCGAGATGGGTGAGCAGCCAGCACGAGACGAGCGTCTTGCCGACGTCGGTGTCGGTGCCTGTGACGAAAAAGCCGGGCACGGGGGCTCCCTTTCTTGAGCATTTTCAAGCGACGGCGGGACTGTACAGAGGCCTATCGCTGCAGGCAAAGGGGAGTGGACGGACTGCTCCTTTCAGGCGACAAAGCATTCGCCCATGATGCGTTTCCTGCCTCGCGTCCCGATAATCGCGCTGATCTTCCTTGGCTTGGCGGCTCTGCCCGTCGAGGCCAAGACGCTGCGCATGGCTTACGATTCAGATCCGACCTCGCTCGATCCGCATGAGCAGCTCTCGGGCGCGACATTGCAGATGTCGCATCTTCTCTTCGATCCTCTTGTGCGTTTCCGCCAAGACATGACGCTCGAGCCTCGGCTCGCCACGAGCTGGGAGCAGATCGACGACCGCACGACGCGTTTCCACCTGCGTCCCAACGTGAAGTTCCAGTCTGGCCGCACGCTGTCGGCGCAAGACGTGGTGTGGACCGTCAATCGCCTGAAGACGAGCCCCGATTTCAAAGGCCTGTTCGAGCCGTTCGAGGGAGCGCGGGTGATCGACGACTTGACCGTCGATCTCATCACCAAGGCCCCTTATCCGCTGGTGATGAACCTCGCGACGTACATCTTCCCGATGGACCGCGCGTTCTATGATGGCACCGATGATCGCGGCCATCCAAAGTCCGAGATCGTGAAGGACGGCGCCTCATTTGCCTCGACGCACGCAAGCGGCACGGGGCCGTTCATCGTCACCGCACGTGAGCCTGGGGTTCGCCTCGAGCTCAAGCGGTTTCCCGACTATTGGGACACGAACTCGCCCGGCAACGTCGATAAGATCGTATTCACGCCCATCAAGGAACCCG
>JBLMXO010000096.1:0-4535 GCA_050257815.1 Actinomycetota bacterium | reverse complement strand
TGCCTGCGCGCGGTCCGCGCCAAGCCGATGTACGACGCGATCGCCGACCACAAAGTGACCAACCTCTCCGGCGCGCCCTTCGTCATGGCCGCGCTGCTCAATGCCGAGGAGGACGAGCGGCGGCTCTTTCCCCAGCGCGTAGCCTTTAGCCACGCGGCAGCGCCGCCGCCCGCCGCGGTGCTCGCCAGGATGGACGAGGCTGGCTTCGAGCTCACCCATCTCTACGGGCTGACCGAGACCTATGGCCCCGCGACACTCAACGAATGGAAGGAGGCTTGGGACGAGCTGCCGCAGGAGGAGCGGATGGACAAGCGCATCCGCCAGGGCGTGCGCTACCACGCGCTCGAGGACCTGACCGTGATGAACCCCGAGACCATGACCCGCGTCGAGGCCGACGGCGAGACGCTGGGCGAGGTCATGTTCCGCGGCAATATCGTGATGAAGGGCTATCTCAAGAACAAGAAGGCAACGGAAGAGGCATTTGCCGGCGGCTGGTTCCACTCCGGCGATCTCGGCGTGCTGCACGAGGACGGCTACATCCAGCTCAAGGATCGCTCCAAGGACATCATCATCTCCGGCGGCGAGAACATCTCATCCATCGAGGTCGAGGAGGTGCTGTACAAGCACCCTGCCGTCGCGGCCGCCGCCGTAGTCGCCATGCCTCATGCGAAATGGGGCGAGACGCCGTGCGCATTCGTCGAGCTGAGGCCGGACGCAAGCGCAACCGAGGCCGAGATCGTCGCCTGGTGCAG
Organism: Actinomycetota bacterium; assembly: GCA_050257815.1. GTDB lineage: Bacteria > Pseudomonadota > Alphaproteobacteria > Rhizobiales > Methyloligellaceae > Methyloceanibacter. The sequence continues at coordinate 3,783 of JBLMXO010000096.1, read as the reverse complement.
AGAGCACCTCGCTCGCTACAAATGCCCGCGCCACGTGCTGTTCGTCGAGCTGCCTAAGACCTCGACCGGCAAGATCCAGAAATTCAAGCTGCGCGAGATGGCGAAGGCCGAGGCGGGAGAACCCGCCTCACAAGACGGTCTTGGAACCGTCAAGTGAGCAACCGCAAAAACGACACACCCTCGTTACCAATTGCGCCGATCTTCTCGCGCTAAGCGAGGAGCAGGAGGAGGCGATGCCACTACTCAGATTCGATCTCATCCAAGGGCGCACCGACGATGAGATCAAGATGCTGCTCGACGCGGCGCATCGCGCCGTGCTCGCAGCCTTCGAGGTTCCCGAGCGCGACCGCTATCAGATCGTCAGCGAGCATCCCCCTTCGCGCATGATCGTCGAGGATACCGGACTCGATATTCCTCGTACCGAGAAGGTCGTCGTGCTCCAGGTCATCAGCCGCAAGCGCAAGAAGAAGCAGAAGGAGGACTTCTATCGCCTCCTCTGCGAGGAGCTGGAGAAGTCCTGCGCCGTCGCACCCTCGGATGTCATGGTCTCGTTCGTCGAGAACGACGACGAGGATTGGTCCTTCGGCCACGGCAAGGCGCAGTTCCTCACCGGCGAACTCTAGATCCCAGGGTAGCGGCAATCGAAAAATCCCCCTCGCCCCTTGCGGGAGAGGGCTTTCCGCCGCGATCTTGCGGCGCAGCTCGCGCGTCGCATGGCGGGAAGGGTGAGGTGATTTTTTGTTTCCGACGCGGCTTCGCCGCTTACCCCTCACCGATTTCGCTTGCGAAGTCGTGCTCTCCCACAAGGGGAGAGCGGGGTTTACCGCGTCGTGCGGGATCAATGCCCATGACCGCCGTGACCGTGCCCGCCGTGACCATGGCCGCCGTGACCGTGTCCGCCATGGCCATGACCGTGATGGTCACCGTGCCCGCCATGATGATGGCCGTGGCCATGACCGCCGTGGAATTCGAAATTGTCGTAGCGGTAGCTCTTGTAGCGGTAGTTCTTGTAGCCATGGTGGTGGCCGTGATGGTGGTAGCGGTAATAGGGGAAGCCGTACCCATACCAGCCATAGCCGTAATAGTAGGGCACGCACTGGCCCCATCGGTTGAGATAGTAGCCAGGACCGCAATACCAGTCGGCTTCGACGACGGGGCGCGGCGCGCTCTGCGCCAAAGGCGCAACCGATCCGGGAGCAAGCGCTGAGGCAGGCGCAACGCCCGCGATGAGTCCAATTGAAGCTGCCGCTGAAACGGCGAGACGGCGCAGGGATCTCATAGTCATTCCTCCATGAGTGTGATGGCCTAAAGTCGCGACCTCGGCACCCGCCCCTGACATGAGTGGCTGGAGACGGAACGGACGGATCAAGTCTTTGTTCCGGAAGCTCACTCAGGCGTTATCGACATATGATGAGGGGCGCGCGCTCATCACAAATGAAATAACCGTAAGGATCGTCCGATTTCCGGTTGCGCCGGCCACGGCCTTCGCGCCAATCTCACGGGGGGATTGAGAATCGATGACGCCGGCATCACTCGAATCTCATTTCAGCGAGATCGCGAGCTACATTGCGCTCGTCATCGAGGCGGGCGCGGTGTTCGTGGTTGCCTTCGGCGCGCTCCAGGCAATCCTAGGCGTGGCGGGCTCGATTCTCGCGCGCAGCGCCGACGAGCTCACGGGACGCAAGATCTGGCTCAAATTTGCCACTTGGATTCTTCTTGCCCTCGAATTCGCTCTTGCCGCCGACATCGTGCGCACCGCCGTGGCGCCGACCTGGGAAGATATCTCCAAGCTCGCGGTGATCGCTTCGATCCGCACCATGCTCAATTATTTCTTGGCCAAGGACATTGCCGAGTTCGACCGTCTGCGCACGCCCGGCGACGTGCCTCCTGCAGCGTAAGACATTCACCGTGCCGGTCAGCGATGGCTTCAAGGAATTCGTGCGGGACCTGCTCGCCGATTTTGGGCCGGTCGCCATTCGCAACATGTTCGGCGGGGCAGGTATCTATGCCGACGGCGTGATGTTCGCAATCCTCGCCAACGACAATTTCTATCTGAAGGCTGACGAGACTTCGGCGCGCGCGTTCGGCGACGAGGGCATGCAGCCTTTCAGCTACCGGCCAGAGGGCCGCGAGCCGATTGCCATGTCCTATTGGGAAGTTCCGCCCCGCCTCTTCGACGAGCCGGAGGAACTGATCTCATGGGTGCGCGAGGCGCACCGCATCGCCTGCGCCGCAAAGAGCAAAAAGCCGCGAAGAAGACGCTCTCAATAACCGCTGAAGGCGCGTTGCACGAGAGCGGCCACGCCGCCGTCGGCACGGTTCTCAGCCACACGCTGCGGCTTGAGGCTCGCGCGCATGACGAGCGGCGGATCGGAAGGTTCCGCGACCGCCAAAGTCTCACGCTTGGGCCGCACCGCGACTGCGGCCGCTGCGGTCGAAGACTGCACGACTTCAGGCGTCGTCACTTTGGGGGCTACTACGGTCGATTGCGTCTCAGCCACCAGCGTCGGCTTGAAAAGCGGAACCTCGCGCTCGCGATAGCCGGGCACATGAGGGGCAATTGAGCTTACCGCGACCCAGCCGTAATGCCCGCTGCTCAAATCCTGGATGCGGGCGAAATCGCCCTCGCGCTCAACCACTCTGAGCGCGTGCCCGATGGGATAGGCGGTCAGGACCGGGGCCGAGACTGAAGGTTCGGCGCGAATCACGGCGGTATAGCCGACCACGGCAACCCACTCATTGTGCGGATAGCTCACCGCGTCAGTCGAGGGCTTGAGCGGCCCTGCCTCGGGGAGCGAGACCTTCTCGATTACCGGCAGCTTTGGGCTACCGGCAGTGGCGGGCTCGAGCGCCGGCATTTGCTTGGCAACTACCGTCTCATGGGTGGCGGCGAGCGACCCCGAGTTCGTATCGAGAAAAGGTTGGGTGAGTAAAAGCACGGCAGCGGTGTAGAGAACGGCACCGAGCAGCCAGAAGGACGGCAGAATCCTCTCCATGTGCCGATCTCCTCGATCGGCCCCGCCGTCTATGTGCCCTCGCGACTAAAGATAGGATCGCTCGCGGCGATTCTCAAGCGGCGCGACAGCCCGTCATCAAAACGTGAGAGGTGAGATCAGAAGCCGCCCCCGCCGAGCGCGCGCCCGATGATGTCGGCAAGGCCGCCACGACGGCGGCGGAACCATCCGCCTTGTTCCTCTTGCGGCGGTTGCTGGTAGGCCTCGGTCGGCGGTGGCCCGGCTCCGGGCGGGGCGATCGGCGACACTTCGTCACTCTTCATCCAGCCCGTCGCCGAGCTTTTCGCGTCGGTCACCTCGAGCCAATCGCCGTTATGCTCCACGACCTTGAGATTGCGTCCATAGGGGAAGGCGAACAGGACGGGAGCATCGTCGCTTGCCGAGGCGCGCATGCCGGCGCCGGAGACGAGCACCGAGACCCACTCTTCCTGGGGTGCGCCTGATTGCGCGACGCCGGGCTGGCCGGGAGCGGCTTGCGGCGCGGCCGCGGAACCTTGGCCGTAAGCGCCATTGCCACCTTGCCCGTAGGGGCCACCCTGTCCGTACGGACCATTGCCGCCCTGGCCATAAGGCCCATTACCGTAAGGCCCTTGCGGCGCATTTCCGTAAGCGTCCGGAGGCGGAGGTGCGCCATAAGGATCGGGAGGCGGAGGCGCACCGTAAGGATCCGGCTGAGGCTGTCCGGTATAGAGTCCGTCACGCGGCGAGCGCGCATAGGGCGGCGTCTGCGGCGGAGCGTAAGGCGCAGGGGGCGCGCCATAAGCGCTTG
>JBLMXO010000095.1:0-4400 GCA_050257815.1 Actinomycetota bacterium | reverse complement strand
ATCTATCTCTCCGGCACTCTATTCGTGTTCCTGCGCACCGAGCGCGAGCGCAATCGCGTGCGCCATGCCTTCTCCCACTACATGGCGCCGGCACTCGTCGAGCGCCTGGCCGACGACCCTTCGCGCCTCAAGCTCGGCGGCGAGACGCGCGACATGACGCTCCTGTTCAGCGACGTGCGCGGCTTCACCACCATCTCGGAGGGGCTCGATGCCGAGGAGCTGACGCATTTCCTGAACAGCCTGTTCACGCCGCTCAGCAACATCATCCTCGAGGAGCAAGGCACCATCGACAAATTCATGGGGGATGCGGTGATGGCCTTCTGGAACGCGCCTCTCGACGACAGCGCCCATCCAACCCACGCCTGCAGCGCCGCACTCCGCATGATGAAGGAGATGACCGTGCTGAATGCCCGTTGGCGCGACGAGGCCGAGTCCAAGGGACGCTCCTACAAACCGGTAAGGCTCGGGATCGGCCTCAATACCGGGCTCTGCTGCGTCGGCAATCTCGGCTCTGATACGCGTTTCGACTATTCGGTGATCGGCGACAACGTCAACGTCGCGTCACGGCTCGAAGGTCAATCGAAGACATACGATGTCGGCACGGTGGTGGGAGAGACCACGACCGCGCGCGCACCGGATTTCGCCTTTCTCGAGCTCGATCTTCTCAAGGTGAAAGGCAAAACCGAGGCAACCCGCATCTTCGCGCTTCTCGGCGACAATGCGCTCAAGCAGTCGGAAGGCTTCATCGCGCTGTCAAGCAAGCACGCAGAATTCCTCGACCGCTACCGGGCGCAAGACTGGAACGGGGCTCTCTCCCTGGCGGCCGAGTGCGAGAAGCTGAACACCGCCCGCCTTGATCACCTCTATTCCCTCTATCGCGAGCGCATCGCTTATTTCCGCGCGAACCCGCCACCGACCCATTGGGACGGCACGGCAGAGGCTCTATCTAAGTAGCGCCGATGCCCCACCTCGCGATCCTCATCCTTGCAGCCGTTGCCGTGCTTTTGTTCAAGCACATGGTAGCGGATTTCTATCTGCAGACCCCGTATCAGTTCATGAACAAGGGCACTTACGGGCACCCTGGTGGCTTCATCCACGCCGGGATCCATGTCGCGCTGACCCCGCTCGTCTATTTCGTGCTCGCGCCAACCTCTGTCCTGCTCGCCGGCGCCATCGCGCTCGGCGAGTTCGCGGTCCATTACCACATCGACTGGTTGAAGGAGCAGGTCACCCACCGCAACTCCTGGACGGCGCGCGATCACGGCTTCTGGATCGCGCTCGGCACGGATCAATTCGTGCACGGGCTGACTTATCTTGCTCTGGTCGCTCTGCTGCTCACAGCCGCCACCGCCACCTGATGGCGCTACAGTAGGGCCGAGATTTCGCGATTGGCGAACTCAAGCCGGTCCGACAGGAGACGGATAATGAGCTTATGCAGGGCCGCCGCAGCTTCTGGGTCGGCAGCCTGCATCTGGTCGAACGCCTCGCGGCGAAGGCGATAGACCACGGTCGGCACCTCGGCAATGACGCTCGCCGTGCGCGGCACGTGCCGGTAGAACCCCATCTCGCCGACCACCGTGTGCCCGACCATGCGCCTCAGCCTGATCGGTCGGCCATGCTCGTCGATAATGGTGATGGCAACGCACCCCGACGCTTGCAGCGCGACCGAGTCTGATGGTTCGCCCTGACGGAACAGGAAGGCCCCCTGTTCGAGCTCCTCGCGCTCCATGAAGCGGGCGATACGCCCGAAATCCACTTCGCCGCCGAACTCCTTGCCGATCCACGACTCGAAGCTATGCACCGAGGCATCTCCCACCTCGTGGTAGAGGAGCAGCATGTCCTCACACCATTCGACCGCTTCGTTTCGGCTGCCGAACAGTTGATGCGGTCTCTCGTCGCTGAAGAAGTCGGCCTTGGTGAAGCTCTGTTGCATCGCTTCGCTCAAGCCCGAGAAGGCGAGCGTGACCCCTTGCTCTTCGCAATAGTTGCGCAGCTTAACCAGGCTGAGCACTGCCGAAGTGTCGAGACCGGGAACTTGGCCGAAATCGAGCACCACATAGCCGACCGGCTTGTCCTGTTGCCCTTCGATCACCCGCTTGATGCGCTCGAATAGACCGTTGGACGAACCGAAGAAGATGAAGCCGGAGAGCCAGAACACATGCACCCGCCGGCCTTCTTCGCGCAGCAGCCGCGACTGCTCGGGCGAGCGCTCGACATTGCTCGAGAAGTCGTAGCGGGTGAGGTGCCGCCTGATCACGCCGATACGGCTATAGCTCAGAGCGAACATGAGACAGGCGCCGATGACGCCGAGCAGCACGCCCATTAAATAGCTGAAATTTATGATGACGAGAGTCATCACGGCCGTCAGCGCCCACTCCATCCACGAGACCTTCGCCGGCGCTTGCACCAGCTCGATGAGGATCATCACCCCGAGATAAGCAAGCATGCCGCCGAGGATGGCTTTCGGCACCACACTGCCGATATCGACGCCGGAGAACAGGATGATGGCGCACACGACGCCGACGATTGCGCCCGACCAGCGCGTGGTGGCCCCAGACTCGTCGAGCAGAATGCAGGCATTCATGGAGAGCGAGCCGCCAAATCCGCCGAACGCGGCGGCGAGCAGATTGGCGAGACCGTTGGAGCGAAACTCCTGGTCGAGGTCGGCGGTCTTTTGCCGCGCCACTTCGAGGCTGGTGACGTCTAGCAGAAGCGCGATGGCCATAACGCCGCAGAAGGAGCCGATTTCGGCGCCCGACTGCGCAATCACGCCCCAGTCGACCCGCTGACTGAGGATCGCATTGACGGGCATCCAGAGGCGGAGCTCGCCGAGACTCGGCAGGAACCAGATGTCGCGCAGGCTGACGGCCTCGAAGCCGAACAAGACCACGTCCATGACAGCGAGAAAGCCGAAGAAAGCGGCCGGGAGCGCGAGATAGCTCGGGACGAAGCGGCCGAGGACGGGGATCGCCACCGCAAATAGCGCGCCCAAGAGGATCTGTGGCCCGTAGGACTCCGAGTAGAGGACCTCCCAGCTCGATGGCTGCAGCGTGAGATTGGTCTGGGTGATCACTTCCATGCCGCCGGTGATGAGGAGAAGACCGGATGCGGCAAGGAAGCCAGCGATCACCGGGTAAGGGATGAAGCGGAGCCATTGGCCGAGCTTCAGCGCGCCGGTGCCGTAAAGCAGGATGCCCGTGAGGAGCGTGCTGACCGTCAACGCGACGAGCACGTTGAGGATGATCGCATCGGTGCTCGCCCCCTTGGCCTGTAGAGCGGTCGCGATCGACGAGGCGAGCACGCTCATAACCGCCACCGCGGGCGAGTCAGGACCGCCGACAGTGGGCGAGAAGGTCGAGGTGACCGCGATCACCAGACAGGTGACCACGGCTCCCATGATCAACCCGGCCAGACCGAGCGAGAAACCTCCGGCGAGATCACCGGTGAAGATGAGGGCAGCGAAGGAGATGCAATAGGCCACCTGCACGACGGCAGAGATCGCGCCCGCTACGGCGTCGCGCCCCAATGTCGGCATATCCACATTGCTGGGGCGCCGGAGCGCCAGATTTTCGAACGACAACAAGGGCGTTATGCGGAGGCGTTGGCAGGTAACCGTGCCCGATCATGGCGTCCGCAGGCGGCAATAGCAAGGCGGAGGTGGAATAGCCAGCACGTAGCCAGCACATCCCCCCTCGCCAGATCGATGGCTAGTGCTGGCGCCGCAGACGGTCGGCCAGCGCACGCATCACGGCGATGGCAAAAAATGGCGTCTCATGCACGAGAAAAAGAAAGGTCTTCTCGGTCACTGGGGCTGCCTCGCAAGCGGTCTTGGCGCGGGCCGTCGCGGCCCTGGGCGATCCGTCGATCAGCGCCATCTCTCCGAAAATGGCCCCCGACGACAGCGTCTCGACGACCTTGCCGTCCCGCTCGATCTCGACCTCGCCCGAGCGGATCACGTACATCTTGTCGCCCTTGTCGCCCTCGGCGAAGATGACGTCGCCAGCAGCGAACTCCACCGGCGGGAACCCCGCATTGGCAAGAAGCTGGAAATCGATAGCAGCCATCGTCATGCGCTTTACCCCACTCTCCCCGATCGCGAATAAGCCCTGCGGGAAAACTATGACAGTGCCAAGACGGTTCTATGACGCTTCACAAGTGCTTGCTTAGCGCGATTTTAGCACCAGAGAGATCCTCGACACCCCTCTCGGGCGACGCCTCGCCATCCACCGCCTGAACTCGCGCCAACCGGTTAACGGCGGTCAGGAGGCGGACAGCTGCGGACCCGGGAAACCGCATCGAGCCAGCCGCCATAACGCGCCTCACGCTCCGTTTCGCCCATGATTGGCTCGAAAGCCGCCCCCGGTTTCCACATCGCCTCAAGTGCCGCGCGATCGGCAAAA
>JBLMXO010000094.1:0-8044 GCA_050257815.1 Actinomycetota bacterium | reverse complement strand
GTCACCGACCGTAAACCGTAACGAGCGGTGGTTGTCTCGCCTCGAAGCCGATATACTGCGCGGGTAAGGGGCAGTCTTACGGGTACCGATCCAATGGACCGGTCATCGCCACGCTTGCGTGTAGCGCTTGTGCTGCTCACCGCTGCATTGGCGATCCCCTCCTGTCCTGCACACTCCGAAGATGGCCTTGGGCCAGGCGAGGCCTTCGTCACCCGCTTCTCCGGCGCAATGAACAATGCCGGCAAGCCTGCCATCGATCTCAACGGCACGGTCGGCAGCATCCTCGACTTGCGCCACCCAGGCACCGCACCAGATGGCGCGCAATGGCTACACGCACCGCAGCGGTCGCCCGTCACGGCGGGACAGGTCGGCGAGGTGTTCGGCGTCACTCTCGACGATGCCACTCCACCTAATGTCTACGTCACCGCGACCTCGGCCTTTGGCCTCCACCGGAACGATGGCAACACCGACTGGATGGAGGGCCTGTGGGGTCCTGGCGGAGGCCCGGGCAGCGTCTGGAAGCTCGATGGCGCCAACGGCAATAAGCCTTCGATCTTCGCCGACATAAAGCTCGATGGCCGCGTCAATAGCGGCGCCGCGCTCGGCAACATCGCCTTCGATCGCTGGAACAAGCAGTTCTTCGTGTCCGATCTCGAGACCGGCATGATCCATCGCTTGCGTCTCTCCGACGGCAAAGATCTCGGTCATTACGACCATGGGACGACGGCGCGCGTGAGCTTCTTCGATGCGACTGCGGATGCGAATGCTGCGTTACCAGCAGTCGCCTTCGATCCAGCGACGAGCGTACACATCAAGGATTGCCCGAGCGGCGACTTCGCGCGCACGCCGTCCTGCTGGAATTTCGCCGATTTCCGCCGCCGCGTCTGGGGCCTCGGCTTAAGGCGAGACCCGGCAAGCAGCGAAATTCGCCTCTATTACGCGATCTGGGGCAGCCAGGGCTTCGGCAATCCCGATTATGCCGCAGCGGGGGACGACCAGCGCAACTCGGTCTGGTCGGTGCGCATCGGTCAGGACGGCGATTTCGACACGACGAGCATGCGGCGGGAGTTCCTCCTGCCGGATTTCTTCCGTTCGCCGGAGGCGATCCTGCGCGCGGGAAGAAGCAACCCCGTCACCGACATCGCCTTCCCGGAGGTAAGCCAAGAGCCGGTCATGGTGCTCGCCGAGCGCGGCGGCGTGCGCAATCTCGGCCTCGCCGCCGAGAATGCCTTCGCCACTCCGCATGAAGCGCGCGTCTTGCGCTACCAGCTGAACGATAAAGGCGTGTGGGAGCCGATCGGCCGCTACGACATCGGCTTCTATGATCGCAAGGACGAAGGCCCGCCCTATATCCGCGCCGACTCCTCTGGCGGCGCCGCCTTTGGCCTCGGCTACACGGCGAGTTGGGAGGCAAGTCCCACCGCACCTGACGCCTTTCTATGGATGACGGGTGATGCCCTCTGTTGGTCAAAGGGGCCCTGCCTTGACCCCGCTGCCAAGACCCATACCGATCAGACCGAAGTGCACGGCGTGACGGGACGGGACGCGAGCGCCTATCAGGAGATCGTGCCCGACGCAGCCTTCCAGCCCTACCCCGCTCCCGGTCCCGCCTATCCTGCCGATGGCCCCGACCGCTCTTATCTCATCGACATCGATGCCGCTCAGACCGCGCCTGCCCCCAATGATGCGACGCGGATCGGCGACATCGCCATCTACGAGGCCGAAGCCAAGAAGCCCGACCTCAAGATCACCAAGAAGGCACTTCCAGACCGCTGCACCGCAGGGAGCCCTTGCACCTTCGAGCTTCTGATCGAGAATATCGGGGGAGCGCCCTATCAGGGCGCTCTCGTCATTCGCGACGTGGCGGATGGCACCGCCAAGCTGCTCGACCACGCCCCCGCCGATTGGACGTGCAAGACTTTCTTCGCCGGATCGGTCGACTGCAGTCATGCTGAAGTCAGCCTCGCGCCGGGCGAAAATATTTCCGTCGCCCTAACTGTCGAGGCTCCGTCTTGGTGGACCAAGCCCGTCTACAGCAACTGCGCCGAGATCACCACGCCCGGCTTTGGGGAGGACGACAAGGCCTACAACAACAAGGCTTGCGATTACGTGCCGACGGTCGAGCCCGCACCTTACGGGCCAGACCTCGAAGTCCAGAAATTCTGGGTGGACCCGCAATGCGATTGGGTGAGCGACTGCTATTTCGTCGTCCGCGTCATCAATGTCGGCCCCGCGCCCTATTCCGGGCCGCTGCATGTGCACGACAAAGTCGATCAGCCGGGCGCGATCTTTATCGACTGGTCGCGGAAGCCCGAGTGGGCTTGCGCGCCCGTCGGCGCCGGCAATGAGTTCGACTGCACGCATCCCACCGTAGCGCTGACCCCCGGCGACTATGTCGATCTCTTCCTCGTGATTCAGGCGCCGCCGATCGCCGCCGGTCACACTCACGTCCGCAATTGCTCCTGGCTCGATTGGGACGGGCTTCCGCGCGACTACAATCCGGGCAACGAATATGCCTGCGCGACCGTCTCGCGCTTCCCGCCCGGGTTCCCAGGCGCAGTGCCAGAGCTTGACATCAACAAGAAGGCAGCCCCGGCATGCTGGCGACCGGCTCCTGGCGCGGACTGGGGTTGCGAGTTTCTCGTCACCATCACCAATATCGGCGGTGCGACTTATTTCGATCCCATCGAGCTGAATGACCTCGCCAGCAATGTGCCGGCAACCCTCACCGCGTATGCGCTGACCCCGCCCTGGACCTGCGTCGACGGAGGCGGCGGCAACGTCACGTGCGAATATCCTGCTCTTCCGGGCGGCTTGCCGCCGGGCGCGAGCATTCAACTCGACATGGTTTTCACCGTGCCGGGTGCCGTGGCCGTTCCCAACTGGCTGCAGAACTGCGGCATGATCTTGTGGGATTCCGATGGCGACGGCGTCGCCGAGGAGCATCAGAGCTGCGCCATCAGCATCGTCTGCGATGCCGGATCGGCAAATTGCTGGCACGACCTCGCTCTGCTGAAATTCGTCTCGTCTGATCCCTGCTTTGTCGGGGGAACGTGCGATTTCCTTATTGAGGTCATGAACCTCGCCGACGTGGCCTCAACCGGTCCCACCGTGATTACCGACATTCCCGATATCGGTCTCGGTCCACCTATTGTCGCACCGCCTGGATGGGCCTGCGCACCGGCCGGCGGAAGTTATAGCTGCACCAATCCGCTGGGCATCGCCCCCGGCGGGGTGGCACTGCTTTCCCTCTCCTTCCCCGTTCCGGCGGGCTACGCGCTGCCGACGGTGAAGAATTGCGCACAGATAGAGGCCGGCCCACCCGACAACACGATTACCGTCAACGACAAGGACTGTGCGACGGGGTCTGTGCCCTTCCCCGATCTCGCGCCGGGCGGCGCGACCGAATGCCGGCGCGGCGAGAGCTGCACCATCGACGCTCGCATCGACAACAAGGGCAGGCTTCCTTTCCACGGAGCGGCAGGCCTGCACGGCACGCTCGCGCCGGCGGTGAAGATCTCGAGCATCAAGACGAGCACTCCGGGATTTGCCTGCAGCGTCACCGGCAACGGCATCTATGACTGCAAGGGCTCGAACCTCGAGCTTGCGCCGGGGACTTCCCTTCCGATCGAGCTCGTAATCGACATTCCCGCCGATTTCAAACCTGACGCCATAACCCACACCAAGGAAATGGTCTGGCCTGATCGCGCGGTCGAAGACAAGAACCCGAAGAACGACAAACAGACGAGCACGATCACCATTCTTGGACCGCAGCAACCGATGCCACCAACCTGCACCGGGGGGACCGTCAAGAACGGGGAATGCGTCTGCCCCAAGGACTATACGCCTCAGCAGACCGGCACGAATGCGTTCACTTGCGTGAAGAAGCCGCCGGAGATCAGTTGCAAGAACGGCAGTGTCAAGAATGGGGAGTGTGTGTGCGCTGGCGGCTACTATCCCAAGCAGACCGGCACCAACAGCTTCATCTGCGTAAAGGCGACACCCGAGATCACGTGCAAAGACGGCAGGATTGTAGACAACGAGTGCGTTTGCCCTACGGGGTCTTATCCAAAACAGATCGGCGACAACGCATTCATCTGCGCAAAGAAACCGACCGAGATCACCTGCAGAGGCGGCACGGTCCAGGATAACGAATGCGTCTGCCCCGAGGGCTGGTACCCGAAAAAGATCGCGAAAAACGTCTATGCCTGCGTGCAAAAACCGCCTGAGATCACCTGCACCGGTGGCACGGTGCAAAATGGCCAATGCACATGCCCCGCCGGCACGGTCGTCAAGAAGACCGGCAAGAATGCTTATGCTTGCGTGCCAATACTCGTCTGCCGCGGCGGGACGGTGCAGAACAATGAGTGTGTGTGCCCCGAAGGATCAAGCCCCAAGCAGATCAGCACCAACAACTATTCCTGCGTCTCGAATCTCGTCTGCGTCGGCGGCAAGGTGAAGAACAATGAGTGCGTCTGCCCGCGAGGCTCAACACCGAAGCAAACCGGTCCTTATGCCTATCAATGCGTAGCGAGCCTCATCTGCCGCGGCGGCAGCGTCCAGAACAACGAATGCGTCTGCCCCGAAGGCTCCTCGTCGAAGAAGACCGGCGAGAACGCCTATCTCTGCGTTCCCAACCTCACCTGCACCGGGGGTCAGGTGAAAAACAATGAATGCGTCTGTCCTTCGCGCACGCATGCCGAGAAGAGCGGGCCTGACTCCTATCGTTGCGTGGCGAACCTGACCTGCAGAGGCGGCACAGTGCAGAACAATGAATGCGTCTGCCCCGAGGGATCGACGGCGACGCAAGTGAACGACAAGGTCTATTATTGCAAGACGAACATCACCTGCATCAACGGTAGGGTGAAGGACGGCAAATGCGTCTGTCTGCGAGGCTTGACCCTCACGCAGACTGGCCCGAATGCTTTTGCTTGTATCAAGGCGCCAACCGGAGGAGCGACACAAGGCTCGACCGGCGGGACATCAGGGGGATCAACAGGCGCCCCCACAGAGGGACAGACGGGTGTTCACGTTCCGAACTTCAAGGTGCCCCCGAGCGGCGTCCTGGTGCCGCGCTAAGCGTAGCGATTATAATCGTAGATCACCCGCCCATAGGGCAGCGTCAGATCCGCCAGGAAATGATGTCCGACGACGATCCTCTTGACGGGGAGATCGGCGACCGGCGCATTGACATGCGGCACGAGATGCAGCCGCCCCGGTCCGATCCAAGACCCTTTGATGTTGAGATCGGTGAGATTGTAGGCGACGAGCTGACAGATCTCAGGCGACCCGTCGACGCCGGGAATGAGCTTGAGATTGACTTGCGTCTTCGACAAGACCGCTCGCGTCTTCTGCCCATTTCCCGCCATTGACTCGTGCTTATAGGCCATCGTGCCGAGCGCCACGAGCTGACCGCCATATTCGAGAGTTCCGGTCAGCGTGTCTTTGACCAGCTCGAACTTGGGATGGGCGTACTTCTTCGGGAAGCCCCAGATCTCGCGTCCCGCGGCGATCGGCGGATCGTCGTCGAGAAACATCTGCGAGGTGAAGTTGACCTCCTCCCCCTTGAACTTGCACGGGATCACCGTCCCGCATTCGGTGTAGCTGCCGAAGCCCGAGCTGTCGGGCATCTTGATCCATTCGTAATGGACAAGCGGAGTCTCGAGCGGCTCGAGCGGCTCGGGTAGTTGGGCACGAAGAGCCTGCGCGTCGGTCTCGTAAGTAATGACCATATATTCGCGATTGATAAAGCGGTAAGGTCCGGCCGGATAGCTCGGGCCGGCCGCCGGCATCGACGGCAGCTTCAGCACATCCTCTTTGCGCATGGTGCCTCCTAATGCGCGGTCCAGCCGCCGTCGATCGACAGCATGGAGCCCGTGATCGATTTCGCATCGTCGCTGCAGAGATAACTAACAAGGCTTGCGATCTCCGACACGGTAATGAAGCGCTTGGTCGGCTGCGCGTCGAGAATGACGTCATGCACGACGGCCTCTTCCGAGATGCCGCGCGCCTTGGCCTGCTCGGGGATCTGGTGCTCGACGAGTGGCGTCATCACATAGCCCGGGCAGATGGCATTGACGGTGATGCCATCGGTCGCGACTTCGAGCGCGACCGTCTTGGTCAGGCCGGCGAGGCCGTGCTTCGCCGAGACATAGGCCGATTTGAACGGCGAAGCGACCAACGCATGCGCCGAGGCGATATTGATGATGCGCCCCCACTTCTGCTTCTTCATTCCCGGCACGGCAAGGCGGGTGGTGTGGAACGCAGCCGTAAGCGTGATGGCGATGATGGCGTCCCACTTGGCCGTAGGGAATTCCTCGATCGGGTCGACATGCTGGATGCCGGCATTGTTGACCAGGATGTCGACATGCCCGAACTCCTTGGCGGCAAGCGCCATCATCGCTTCGATGTCGGCCGGGCGGATCATGTCGGCCGGGCTGTAGACGACGCCGACATTTGCCCCCTTGGCAAGTTTCGACCTCTCCTCCTCGATCGCTTTGGTGTCGCCGAAGCCATTGATCACGATATTGGCGCCGGAGGCGGCGAGACTTTGCGCAATGGCAAGCCCGATACCGCTGGTCGATCCGGTGACGAGTGCGCTTCTACCCGAGAGCATGCGGCGTCTCCCTGAGGTGATGAATTCGATTCCATAGCCCTACCCCCTGAAGCCTCCATGACAAAACGATTTGCCACCAAACATGATTTAACCCTGAGCAGCCATTAATCCCATGCGTCATGAGGGCGTCACGTGCGCGCAGTCATCCTCGGCGGATATGCAGAGCGGCTAATACCAAGCGTACGCTCAAGAACCGCGAATGGATGAAGATGCCCGAAGATGGCACCAGCATCGTCATGTACGACGTGCACCGCGAGCATGACCGCTAGCGGCTCAGACCAGCAGCTTATTCCTTCTGCCGAGCTGCGATCACTGCGCGATTGCGCTGCGCACGCGACCTTGACGATACTTCTCCAGCTCTTCCTCGGTCAGCTTCTCCTCGGTGATGTTGATGGTGACCTTCTCAAGCTCCCCCGTGAACTTGAAAGGCACCTTGTAGTCCTCGCTGACGGGCGTGCCGGTGTCCTCGCCGATGTCGAGTGTTTCGTCGAGCGACATGCGATACGGAATGGTCTGATCTAAGCGCCCGCTGGCGACTTTCTTGCCGTCGACCGTGAGCGTGGCTTCTCCGCCCTTGCCCACGCCGCCACCATCATAGTTGAAGTCGACGGTGATGACGTGGCGTCCGGGCGGGACCTTGTCCTCGCCCGCGACCGTGTAGCGTGCGACGCTGGCGAGGTTGTAGTGGAACACCGGCTTGCCATCGAGCAGATAGAGCCCAAGTCCGGAGAAGCGTCCGCCTTGGGTCATGATTAGGCCCTCGGCGCCCTTCTCCGGAATGTCGACGATCGCGCTGATGCCAAACGATTTGTTCTTGAAGTCCGGAGCGCTGCCTTCCGGGATACGGGTCATGCCGTCGTAATAGGGCAAGCGCAAGCGTGCCCGCGAATAAAGTGACGCGAAATCCCAGCATGCCGGCCCCTCCCAACCAGTCGTGCCCCTTCGCCTTTTGGTCGAGGTCGTTTCGAGTCATAGTGGTGCGGCCGATCATTGTCATATGACCGGCCGCCGCATCGCTATTTTGGCCCCTCGGTCATCTCCTGCATAACCTCATCGAGGTTGAAGCTCGCCGCCTTCTGACGTGGCGGATAGTCCTTCAACGTCGCGATGAACTTGCCCACGTAGTCCTGAGCGGGAACGATCAGGAAGGCGTGGTCGAAGATCCAGTCGTAGTAGGTGTTCGATGTGACGTCCGCCCGCTCGTACGGGTCCGTGCGAAGGTTGAATATCTTCGGCATCCGCAAGCTGGTGAAAGGGTTGGCCCAAACGAGGAGCGTTCCGGGCGCGCGCTGCTCCATGAACACGAGCTTCCAGTTGTCGTAGCGCAGACCCGTCAGTTGCTGGTCGTCGTTGACGTAGAAGAACGACTCGCGCGGGCCCTTTTCCTCTTTGCCCGTGAGGTAGGGGACGAGATTATAGCCATCAAGA
>JBLMXO010000093.1:0-6522 GCA_050257815.1 Actinomycetota bacterium | reverse complement strand
CTCGAACGCATGCTTAAGGAAAATGGTTATAAGGTAGAGAAATAGGCCCAAGCTCCAAGGATTGCGGCCGGGAAACCGGCCGGAACTCTTGGGGCTCAGGCTTGGTTTTGTCTTGGCCAGGCCTCACCTCGAGGTCCGGCCTCCTGCCCTAGGAGTAACGAGTATGGCACCCCGCGCATTCTGGACCGGCCATTTGCGGCTTTCGCTCGTCAACATCCCGGTCAAGCTCTACCCCGCGACCTCGTCCGAGCGCCGCATCGAGATGCACCAAATTCACGAACCCACCGGCAAGCGCGTCCGCTATCAGAAGGTCGTGCCGGGCGTCGGCCCGGTCGAGAACGAGGAGATCATCAAGGGCTACGAATACGAGAAGGGCAAATATGTCCTGATCGATCCCAAGGAGATCGACGAGCTCAAGCTCGAGGCGAAGCAGACAATCGAGCTCGTGCGCTTCGTCGACGAGGACGCGATCGACGACCGCTATTACGAGACGCCCTATTACCTCCTGCCCGACGGCGAGCTCGCCGACGAGGGCTACACCATCGTCCAGAAGGCGCTGAAGGACACCGGCAAGATCGGCGTCGGCCAGTTCATTTTGCGTGGTCACGGCAACATCGTCGCCATTAAGCCGTTCGGCAAAGGCCTCCTGCTCGAAATACTGCGCCACGCGAACGAGATCCGCGCGGCCGAGCCCATCTTCAAGGAGATCGTCGAGACCAAGGTCGACAAGGAGGCGCTCGATCTCGCTAAGGAGCTGGTCAAGCGTAAGTCCGGCAAGTTCGAGCCCGAGCAGTTCAAGGACCAATACGAAGAGGCGGTGTGGGAGCTGATCCACGCCAAGCTTGAGAAGCGTGCGCCCGAGATCGCGACCGAGATCCCCGGCACTGCCAAGGTCATCAACATCATGGACGCGCTCAAGAAGAGCGTGCAGCAGGGCAAAGGCGCTCCCGCCAAGGCGCCGGCAAAGCGCGCAGCTCCACCCAAGTCGGCCGGCAAGAAGGCCGCCAAGAGCACAGCCAGACGGAAGTCGGCCTAAGTCATGGCGCGCAGCGAAGCGAAAGATCTCCTCGCCGAATATAAAGCGAGGCGCGACTTCGCCAAGACGCCGGAGCCCGGGGCTAAGCGCGGGCGCGTCAAGGGCAACAGCTTCGTCATCCAGAAACATGCCGCGACGCGGACGCATTTCGATTTCCGGCTTGAGCATGACGGCGTGCTGAAGAGCTGGGCCGTCACCAAAGGCCCGAGCCTCGACCCGAGTCAGAAGCGGCTCGCGGTCATGACCGAGGACCATCCGCTCGAATATGGCGGCTTCGAAGGCGTCATCCCCAAGGGCGAGTACGGCGGCGGCCCGGTGATGATCTGGGACGAGGGCACGTGGGAGCCGATCGGCGATCCCGACGAAGGTCTCGCCAAGGGAGATCTGAAATTCCGCCTCCACGGTCATCGACTCAACGGCGACTTTGTGCTCGTGCGCATGAAGCCGCGCCCAGGAGACCGTGGGCGGCAGAACTGGCTCCTGATCAAGAAGCGCGACGAGTATGCAGGCGACGGCGATGAGCCCACGGAAACCTACGACACGAGCGTGAAGACCGGCCGCACTATGGATCAGATCCTGCACGGCGAGTCCGCCGTGTGGAGCTCGAACAAGGCTCAAAAAAAAAGTCAAACGGCCGTGCGCAAAACGGTGGCGCGAAAAGTCGCCACGGCAAAGTCGCGACCCAAGCCGCCGTCGCGAAAGCGCCCGCGTTCATAGAGCCCGAGCTCGCGACACTGGTCACGGAAGTGCCGGACGGTCGCTCGTGGCTGCACGAAGCAAAATACGACGGCTACCGCATCCTCGCGCGCAAACAGGGCGACGAGATCACCCTGTTCAGCCGGAGCGGGCTCGACTGGACGGTGCGCTTTCCGGCCATCGCCAAAGCCATGCAAGACTTCCCGGCGAAGAGCGTGATGATCGACGGCGAGGTCGCGTTCGTGCTCCCCTCCGGCATCACCGACTTCAAGTCGCTGCAAGAGCACATCGACACGCCGCACCCCGCGATTCGCTATTTCGTGTTCGACCTGCTCAACCTCGACGGCAAGGACTGGCGCAAGAAGACGTTGAAGGAGCGGCGCGCGCGGCTCGCCAAGCTGATGGCCAACGGCGTGCCTGACTGGCTCGTCTATGCCGACTATGTTGAAGGGTCAGGTCAAGAGTTCTTCACGCAAGCCTGCCGCGCGGGGCTCGAAGGCATTATGTCCAAGCGCGCGGATTCGCCCTATCGCTCGGGCCGCGGCAAGGACTGGCTCAAGATCAAATGCCTCAAGGGCGAGGAATTCGTCATCGGCGGCTTCAGCAGCCGCTCCGAGGTCAAGGGGAAGCCGTTCTCCTCGCTCCTGCTCGGGACCTTCGAGGACGGCAAACTGATCTATTCCGGCAAGGTCGGTACCGGATTCGTGTCGGCCGATTTCGACAACCTCGCGCGCAAATTCAAGCCGCTCGAGCGGACGAAATCGCCCTTCGAGGAGGTGCCGGCAGCCGAACGCAAGGACGCGGTCTGGCTCGAGCCGAAGCTCGTGGCACAGATCAATTTCGCCGAGCGGACGCGCGACGGGCGGCTGCGGCATCCGAGCTTCAAGGGTCTGCGCGAGGACAAGCCCGCGCGCAAGGTTCATCGCGAGCAGTCTGAGAACGAGGAGTTGGCGATGGCTACGAAAACTGCCGCGAAGAAGACCGGCAATCCCACCTTTGCCGGGATCACGATCTCCAATCCCGACAAAGTCTATTATCCCAAGAGCGGTCTGACCAAGCTCGACATCGCCCGCTATTACGAGACGGTGGCACCGTTCATCCTGCCTTATGTCGCACGGAGGCCGATCAGCCTCGTGCGCTGCCCAGAGGGAATCGACGGCCAGCGCTTCTTCCAGCGTCACGCCATGAAAGGCATGAGCGAGGCGATCAAACAGATCCCCATTGCCGGTGGCGAGACGGACAAGCCCTATCTCTACATCGACGACGAGGAAGGTCTGTTCGGCCTGGTGCAGATCGGCACGCTCGAGATCCACGATTGGGGCGTGTCGCTCGCCCATATCAGCGAGCCCGACCGGCTCGTGTTCGATCTCGATCCTGACGAAGATCTCGATCTCGCCACGCTGAAGGCGGCGACCATCGAGGTCCGCGAGTTCCTCGCCGATCTTGGCCTCAAGAGCTTTCTCAAATCGACCGGAGGCAAGGGTCTCCATCTCGTGGCACCGCTCACGCCAAGGCTCGGCTGGCCCGAAGTGAAGGTCTTCGCCAAGGCGATCGCCGATGCGCTCGTCGAAGCGCGCCCCGACCGCTACACGGCGAACCCCCTCAAGAAGACGCGCGGAGGGCGCATCTTCGTCGACTATCTCCGCAATCAGCGCGGCGGCTCCGCCATCGTCAACTACTCAACCCGCGCCAAAGAGGGCGCGCCGGTCGCTTGCCCGCTCCGTTGGGATGAGCTCAAGGGCTTGAAGGTTGCGGCAGCCTATTCGGTCACGACGTTGCCTGCGCGGCTCAAGCGGCTGAAGAGCGATCCCTGGGAAGGATTTTTTTCCACGCGCCAATCGATCACGGCAAAGGCCAGGAAGGCGCTCGGCCTCGCCTAGCGTTTTCGCTCCTTGCTCATCAAGCACCGCGCGGCGATGATGGAGGCGGGGGAAGAGGAGGAGCCCAATGGCACGCTGGACGCCTGATCCCACATTTTATCCTTCGCCGCGCATGGCGGCCAAAGCGCCCGCCGAGACGCTCGCTTATGTGGCGGCGTTCGCGCCGAAGCGCGACGTGCCGGATTCTCTAGCCGTGGTCGACGTCAACCCGGCATCGCCGACCTATTCCAAGATCGTCGGCGGCGTCGACATGCCAGCGCTCGGCGACGAGCTGCATCACTACGGCTGGAACGCATGCTCATCATGCCTTTGTCCCAACGCTCCGCATCCGCATATGGAGCGGCGCTATCTCGTGGTGCCGGGCTTGCGTTCTTCACGCATTTACATCATCGACACCAAGCCCGATCCCAAGAACCCGGCCATCGTGCGCGTGATCGAGCCCGACGAGGTCGCGGAGGCGACGGGCTATAGCCGGCCACATACCGTGCATTGCGGTCCCGACGGCATCTATGTCTCGGCACTCGGCGATGCCAAAGGCGACGGACCCGGCGGCGTGTTTCTCATGGACGGCGAGACCTTCGACGTGCTCGGTCGCTTCGAGGTCGATCGCGGGCCGCAGCGGCTCGCTTACGATGCGTGGTGGCACCTCGCCTACGACACCATGGTGACGAGCGAGTGGGGCACGCCCAACACGGTAGAGAATGGGCTCCGGCCCGAGATCCTGCTCGGCGCGCAATACGGGCGGCGCCTCCATTTCTGGGATCTGCAAAAGCGCAAGCACGTGCAAGAGATCGATTTCGGTCCCGACTATCAGCTCGTGTTCGAGCTCAGGCCCGCGCATGACCCGACCAAGCCTTACGGCTTCGTCAATTGCGTGATCAGCCTCAAGGACCTCTCGGCCTCGATCTGGACCTGGTATCGCGACGGCAATCAATGGGCGGTGAAGAAGGTGATCGAGATTCCGGCCGAGCCAGCTGAAGAAGACATTCTGCCGCCAGTGCTCAAAAGCTTCAGGGCCGTGCCTCCGCTCGTCACCGACATCGATCTCTCGATGGACGACCGTTTCCTCTATGTCGCCTGCTGGGGCACCGGCGATCTCCGCCAATATGACGTGAGCGACCCGTTCAACCCGAAGCTCACCGGCACGGTGAGGATCGGGGGAATCGCGGCGCGCGCCTCGCATCCGAGAGCGAACGGGCCTTTGAGCGGTGGACCGCAGATGGTCGAGATCAGCCGCGACGGCAGTCGGATCTATTTTACCAACTCGCTCTATGGGGCGGTCGACCCGCAATTCTATCCGGCAGGCATTCACGGGTGGATGGCGAAGCTCGATGCCGCACCCGATGGCGGCATTGCCTTCGATGAGAGATTCTTCGTGACATGGCCCGACAGCCATCGTCCGCATCAGGTCCGGCTGCAGGGTGGGGATTGCTCTTCGGACTCCTACTGCTACCCGTAGCAAGAGCCTCGCGTTCCTCGGTCAATACCCAAAAACCGGATTGCTCGACCGGGCCGGGCAATGACATGGATTGCCCATGTCCAACATCTCGCCATGGCTGATCCTGATCGCGCTCGGGGCGTTTCATGGGCTCAACCCCGCCATGGGCTGGCTGTTCGCCGTGGCGCTCGGGCTCTACCGCAACAGCCAGCGGGTAGTGCTCGTCTCGCTGATCCCCATCGCGCTCGGACATGCCGCTTCGATCGCCGTCGTGGTCTATGCCGTGGTCTTTCTCGGCACGATGATCGACGCGAATGCGTTCCGCATCTTCTCCGGGGCGCTGCTCATCGCCTGGGGCTTGTTCCATCTTCTCTATGGGCACCGGCATCATGTCCATGTCGGCTTGACCACCGGACTGTTCGGCCTGGGCGTGTGGTCTTTCGTCATGGCGACGGCGCATGGTGCAGGCGCCATGCTGATCCCCGTCTTGATGCCGCTCGAGCATCAGGCGGTGGCCGATATGGGCGAGCACGCTCACCACATGCCGGCGACGACGTCGCTTTGGATCGCCACGCTTGCCGTGATCGTGCACAGCCTTGCCATGCTGATCACCACGGGGATCGTCGCGCTTATCGTCTATCGATGGGTTGGCCTCGATTTCCTGAAGCGCGGATGGATCAATCTCGATCTCATCTGGAGCGCGGCGCTCATCGGCATCGGCGCATGGCTGCTCCTCGCCTAACCGCAGCCATGTCTGTCAAGCGCGCCGACGACGTCAGTGCTGGAAACAAGTATCGTGCTGGTTCGAGCGATTAGTGGATGTAAGGGGCGTCTGACGGAGCGCCGCAGAAATATGAAGCTCCGGGTCCACAGCTCAGGTTCTGAGAGCCTCCAGCCGGAAAGTCGAAACCCGGACCAAAGTCCTTGGGTTCGGGCGGCATCTTGGGCGGTCCCCAAACGTCGCTCAAGGTGGGACCTCGGCGGCCTTGGAGCGGGCCTGGGTCGACCTGTTGCACCTGTTGGGCCTCGGCCTTACGGGCCGGCCAGCCGGACGCATAGCCGGCCATTATGACCATGGCCAGCGTGAGGAGCCAAGGAAGGGCAGTGCGCTTCAGCATAGAACGGTTGTCCCCGAACAGGTTGGTCCCCGTGGCACAACCTTGTTTCGTTAAGCATATCATCGCGCCATAGGCTTTGATAGCGCTTGTTGCTCCAGGCCCGGTCTACCCCGGTTCGGTTAACCGGCATTGAAAGATTGTTCAGACCCTTGGCCCCATGCTTCGGCCCATGGGGGCACGTTTTGCGTATCTCGCCGCCGGCATCGCCATGGCCGCTTGCCTTGCAGCGCTCTTAGGCTGCGCAGGAGGCGGCACCTTCAATGACGGCCAGCGCGCGCCATGGCGCCAGCAGGCCGAGGATGCCTGCGTATCGTCAGGCGCGGTGCAGGCTTCGGCCTATATCGTGCAGATGAC
>JBLMXO010000092.1:0-9769 GCA_050257815.1 Actinomycetota bacterium | reverse complement strand
GAGAGCAGAAGCGCTCGCGCGAGCCCATCACCATCGACGGCACGCTCGTCGCCGCGAGCACGGCGGAGGGCGCGGGGCTCGAAGTCGGTGCGCGCGTGTTCCACCAGAAATTCGGCTACGGGCGGGTCGCCCATGTCGACGGCAACAAGCTCACCGTCGATTTCGACAAGGCGGGGCAGAAGAAGGTGGTCGATACCTTCGTGGAGCGGGTCTGAGCTTGGTGCGGTCCACCTTCCTGTTTGCGCTCGCGACCATGCTTGCGGCGTTCATCGCCAGCATTTCGTGCGCGAGCGCCGAGCCCCGCTGGAGCGTCGAGCGGTCTGAGGTCGCCTATCTCTTCTACGGCGAGCCGGGGAAACCCGTTCTTTCCATCACCTGCGGCCAGGAGGAAGGCGAGACGGGAAAGGACGAGACGCGCATCGAGGTCGATACCGCGAAGGGCACGAGGACCAAGGCCGACAAGATCGTGCTCGTCATTCAGATGAAGGCTGGCCGCAAAGAGGTGCCGCTCACGGCGCTCGTTTGCGGCGGCGACAACGAATGCACCAACCTGCCCGAGGGCGAGATCTACCGCTACGAGGCGAGCGTGCCGGGCAAGCGGCTCGCCGTCGACATCGCCGACAAGGCCGAGAGGATCAGCATCGATGCGCCTGGCGCCAAGCTCTCTGCGCCGCGCGACGCCAAGGTGTTCAAGACATTCTCTGCCATGTGCCTCAATTGGTAGGGGAGGGTTGAAAATTTGGGCTTCTCCCTCTTCCGTTGTTAGAACAAAACGTGTACATTGATGGCGTGTGGGTTAAGGATGGAGTTGTCCCATGCGTGCAATGCCGATTGTTCTCATCCTGTTCCCGATTTTCGCCTTGTCGCCTGCGTTTGCCGACGATGCCTGCCGCTGCCAGGGATGCGGCTGCAAGGGCGGCACAGGTTGGCGCGGGCCTGACGGCGCCTGTGTACCGCGGACTTCGCTTGCCCAAATCTGCGGGTCGCCGGCCGGCGCGCCGTGCAAACAGGAGAACGCCCCGCGCGTCTGCTTCGGCAAGCAGGCCTTCTCCACGCCCAAGGCCAAGACCGCGGCGCAAACAACTACGGCGGTTTCCTTGCCCGCCGGACAGAGCGGGTGACGCTCCTGATTTGATTGTGAAGGGGTCGCTCGCCTAAGCTCCCCGCCATGCGGGCTCTGGTGGACAGCGTGCCCTCTCGCCCAAAGGGTGGGAAGGAGAGGCCGGCGAGCGTCTCGTCTAAGGTAGGTCCTGGACCTTCCCGGGCTGTCGGCGACGCCGGAAAGCCAGCATTTCATTCCAGTCAGCCGGCATGGGCTCCGAGTGAAGCTCGTCGCCATGCTGAAAGAGGACGGCGGAGCGAGCGCGATTGGGACCGTGCGCTCGATTGCCTTGCCGCCTGGCGGCATCAGGCCTACCGGATGCGGCTGCTTGCGCTCATCGACGATTACCTGCCCTTCAGCCCCGACAGCGACACAGTCAATCTCATCGAGCTCGACGCCGAAGCCAAGCAGAAGGCTCAGGCCGAGTTCATCAAAGGTGTCGAAGAGATCCTGGTCGAGGCGAATTACGTGCGGCTTAGCCCGGAGGATGTGCAGCACCTCCTCATCGCGCGCTCGCCGCACGGGCTCTATCTCGAGGTCGACATGAGCGATTTCGACGAGGCGCTGCTCTATTTCCGCGGCGCTTCGGCCGAGACGCGAGAAGAGCGCAACCCCTGGCGGCTCTATCTCACCAAGGACCGCTACAAGGTGCACATCTTCCAGCGCCTGTTCCTGCTGTTGAAGCTGAAGTCGACCGAGCGGCGCGCCGCCGAGATCATGGCGGCGACCGGCGTGGACTCCGATCACGCGCGGCGCATGGTAGCGAAACGGCGCAGGCATTTGCCTGTCGGCGTTTCGAGCGACCCCATCTATGTCAAAATGTTCAAACGCATCCCGCAGATCGACCTTGAGATGCTGTTCCCCAACACGCGGATCGAGTTCCGCCCCTTCGACAAGCTGAGGCTGATGGTGACCGCCGGAGGCGGCACTGCGGCGGGGATCGTTGGAACCGCAACCAAGCTGCTTGCCGCCACCAACCCGATCACGCTCGCGGTGGGACTGGTCGGCTTCAGCGCGGTGATCTTTCGTCAGGTGATGAGCTTCTTCAACACGCGCAACCACTACATGATGCTGCTCGCGCAGAATCTCTATTTCTGTAGCCTCGCCAATAATCGCGGTGCGCTGACGCTGATCGCCGATGCTGCCGAAGAGGAGGACGTCAAGGAGGACATGCTGCTTTATGCCTTCCTCGCGCGGCGTCCTTCGCATTATGACGCTCTCGCCGACCTCAAGGGCGCGATCGAGCGCTTCGTCGCCGAGCGCTGCGGGGCGGCCATCAATTTCGACGCCGAGGATGCTTTGCGCCGCCTGCTCGCCGACGGCCTGGTGCGCTCGGACGCGAGCGGAAAGTTGACCGCGATTGCGCCCGAGGATGCACGCGCCCATCTCGATCTCCTGTGGGACCGGCTGCTCGATGTCGATACGCTCGACCAGGCCGATGCTCACCGTCCCACATGAGCGAGGCTCCCACGCCGGCACAAGCCGGCGCCCAATCGAGCTATCAGGTCACCCTCACGGCCGAGGCAGGAGAGGCCGAAGCGATCGCGTCCCGCCTCGAGGCAGCGGTCGAGCCTGAGGCACTGGCTGTGTCCCTGTTCGATCGCGGTGATGGACGCTTCGAGGTCTCGGCTCTCTACGCCGAACGGCCGCGCGAGGACGCGCTGGTCATGGCGCTCGGTGGCGCCGCGCATGGAGCGTTCAGCATCGAGCAGCTCGCGCCGGTCGATTGGGTGACGCTCTCGCAAGGGAAACGCGGAGCGGTTCGCGCCGGCCGCTTTCTCGTCCATGGCAGCCATGACAGGGGCCGCGTGCCCAAACGCCGACTTGCCGTTGAGATTGACGCAGCCCGGGCCTTCGGCACCGCGCATCACGCCAGCACGCGCGGCTGCCTCATTGCCCTCGATGATCTCCTGAAGCGCGAGCGCCCGCGCGTGATCGTCGATATCG
Source organism: Actinomycetota bacterium (assembly GCA_050257815.1). Classification (GTDB taxonomy): domain Bacteria; phylum Pseudomonadota; class Alphaproteobacteria; order Rhizobiales; family Methyloligellaceae; genus Methyloceanibacter. The sequence continues at coordinate 6,720 of JBLMXO010000092.1, read as the reverse complement.
GCACGGGAACCGGAGTGCTTGCCATCGCGGCAGCTAGAGCGCTCGAGGGCAAAGTGCTCGCGAGTGACTTTGATCCGATGGCGGCGTCGATCGCTGCCGACAATGCCGGGAAGAACCGCGCAGCGTCCCGGGTGAGCATAGTTACCGCGCAAGGCTTCGCCCATCCCCGCTTGCGGCATATCAGCGCCGATCTGCTGCTCACCAATCTTCTCGAACGCGCCCTTTGGAATCTAGCGCCTGAATTCATGCGGCGCGTGACGCAGGACGGGGTCGCCATCCTCTCCGGGCTCACCCAAACCCAGGCGCGAACAATCGAAGCGCGCAATTCGGCGTTCGGCTTCATCCTGGAAAAGCGAGTCATTCTCGATGGATGGACGACGCTCGTGCTAAGGCGCCGCAACAGCCGCAAGGTCGGCGATTGATCGGAACTCCGGTTTGAGCTTACAAAGCGGCGATGTATCAGAGTTTCGAGGAGGCAACCGCGCCTGCCGCAAGCGGCGAGCGGGTCAAGGCGCTACAACGCGAGATGCGGTCGCGGAAGCTCAAGGGCTTCCTCGTGCCGCATAACGACGAGCACCAGGACGAGTTCCTGCCCCCCTCCGCCGAACGGCTCGCCTGGCTTACCGGCTTTACCGGGTCGGCGGGGGTCGCCATCGTGCTCGACAAGGCGGCGGCGCTCTTCGTCGACGGGCGCTATATCTTGCAGGCGCGCGCGCAAGCCGATCCTACGCTGTTCGAGGTGCTGCAGACGCCCGAGGCCAAGCCGTCGAGCTGGATCGCCGAGAAGCTCAACAAGGGCGCTTCCGTCGGCTACGACCCTTCCCTCCACACCATCAAGGAGATCGAGCGCCTCACCGAGGTCTTGAGCCGAAGCGGCATCAAGCTCGTGCCGGTGGAAACAAATCCCATCGATGCCTTGTGGGAGGATCGGCCCAAGCCCTCGGCTGCTCCGGTCATTCCGCACGGGCTCGAATATTCCGGGCGCAGCGCCAAGGACAAGATCGGCGACGTGCAGGACCTACTCAAGCAGGAGAAGCTCGACGCCGTCCTCCTCACCATGCTCGATTCGATTGCCTGGTTGTTCAATATCCGCGGCGGCGACATCCGGCATACGCCAGTCACGCTCGCTTATGCGCTGGTGCCGGCGAACGGCCGCCCTACCCTCTTCATCGATGGGGCCAAGGTCGGCGACAATGTGCGCGGCGACCTCGGCGAAGTGGTCGACATCGCCGAGCCTGCGGCTCTTGCCGACAAGATCAAGGCGCTGGGACAATCCCGCGCGCGGGTGCGGCTCGATCCCGAAACGGCGCCGATGCGCTTTGCCAAGTTGCTCGAAGCCGACGGCGCCAAGTTCGTCCCCGGCACCGATCCCTGCACCCAACCCAAAGCGATCAAGAACGCGATCGAGATCAATGGCGCGCGCCAAGCGCACTTACGCGACGGCGTGGCCATGGCGCGCTTCCTCGCCTGGCTCGACGAGACGGCGGATTCGGGCCGCATCGACGAGGTCGAGGCGGCGCTGAAGCTCGAAGCCTGCCGCCGCGAATCCGGCCAGCTCAAGGATATCAGCTTCGACAGCATCTCTGCGGCCGGCCCCAACGGCGCTGTGGTGCATTACCGCCCGACGAACGCCAGCAAACGCGCACTCAAGCCGGGCTCGCTCTATCTCATAGACTCTGGCGGTCAATATCTCGACGGCACGACCGATGTGACGCGCACGCTTGCCGTCGGCACGCCTTCAGCCGAGATGCGCCGGCATTACGGGCTCGTGCTCAAGGCGCATATCGCCATTGCCACCGCGCGCTTCCCCAAGGGAACGCGTGGGCAGGACCTCGACCCGTTCGCGCGCCGGCCCCTCTGGGAGGCCGGGCTCGATTACGATCACGGGACGGGACACGGGGTTGGCAGCTATCTCGCCGTGCATGAGGGGCCGCAGCGCTTGTCGCGGCTCGGCACGGCTGAGCTCGAGCCGGGCATGATCTTGTCCAACGAGCCGGGCTTCTATCTCGAAGGCCAATACGGCATCAGGCTCGAAAATCTCGTGCTGGTAACGCCGCCAGAGCCAATCCCTGGTGGGACAAGGGATATGCTGGGATTCGAGACGCTTACCCTCGTTCCCTTCGACCGGCGTCTCATCGACCCCAAGCAGCTTCTGCCGTGGGAGCTTGCCTGGCTTAACGCCTATCATGCGCGCGTCAGGCGCGAGATCGAGCCGGTGCTCCGGAGCGACGACAGAGCCTGGCTCCGCCACGCCACCGCTCCGATCAGCTAACGAGGTCAAACGTGGCGCTCGAGCTTCGGCCGAACTGCGAATATTGCGACAAGGACTTGCCGCCAAATGCGCTCGATGCCCGCATCTGCTCCTATGAATGCACCTTCTGCGCCGAGTGCGTCGAGACCAGGCTAAACAATGTCTGCCCGAATTGCGGCGGCGGATTCGTGCCACGGCCCATCCGCCCCGCCACCGAGCGGCGTCCGGGCCTCTGCGTCGCCAAGCGCCCTTCCTCGTCCAAGCGGGTGCATCTCTCCTACCCCAAGGAGGAGGTCGCGCGCTTTGCCGTGATGCTGCGCGACATTCCGCCCGAGACGCGCTAGTCAGGCTGCATGTCGATCGAGATTCTGGTGTCGGCCACGGCGGCGACCCTCACCACCACGGCCTTCGTGCCGCAGGCACTGCACATCATCCGCTACAAGGAGACGCGGGCGATCTCGCTTTATATGTACGTGACCTTCGCCACCGGCGTCGCGCTTTGGCTCGTCTTTGGCTGTCTGATCGGAAATCTGCCGATCATCGTCTCGAATGCAATCACGCTTGCGCTCGCGCTCGCCATCGTCGCCATGAAGCTGAAATACGGGTGAGCCGCCTTACTCGATCAGCTTCAGCCAATCCTCCTCGGTGAGGACTTGCACGCCAAGCGCCTCGGCATTCTTGAGCTTCGAGCCGGCGCCAGGACCCGCAACTACGTAGTCCGTGTTCTTGGAGACAGAGCCCGCCACTTTGGCGCCGAGGCGCTCGGCCCGCGCCTTGGCCTCAGAGCGGGTCATGCGCTCGAGCGTGCCGGTGAACACCACCGTCTTGCCCGAGACGGGCGAAGCATGGTCGATTGCCTCGAGCGGCTCAGGGCTGACCTCCTTGAACAGCTCCTCGACCACGGCCACGTTGTGCGGCTCGGCGAAGAAATCGGCGATCGCCGCAGCCACAGCGGGTCCGATCTGCTCGATATTGTCGAGCTCGGCGAAGGTCTCCCCTTGCCGGTTGGCGGCCGCATCCTTCATAGCGGCGAGGAAGGCTTCGGCGGTGCCGTAGTTCCGCGCGAGCAGCTTGGCGGTGGTCTCGCCCACATGGCGAATACCAAGGGAATAGATGAAACGGTCGAGCCTGATGTTTCGCCGCGCCTCGATGGCGGCGAAGAGCTTGGCGGCAGAGGTCTCGCCCCAGCCTTCGCGCTCGGCGAGCTTGGAGCTCGCGCGCTTGTCGCGTGCCGCCAGGGTGAAGATGTCGGGCGGAGACTGGATCAACCCGTCCTCGTAGAAGGCCTTGATGTGCTTCTCGCCCAGCCCCTCGATGTCGAAGGCATTGCGCGAGACGAAATGCTTCAAGCGCTCGACCCTTTGCGCCGGGCAGATCAACCCGCCAGTGCAGCGCCTGACCGCGTCCTCCTTGCCGGTGTTGGGATTCATCTCGCGCGTGGCGTGGCTGCCACAGGCGGGACAGACATCGGGAAAGGCAAATCGTTTGACGCCCTTAGCTCGCTTCTCTTGAACCACTCCGAGAATCTGCGGGATGACGTCGCCGGCCCGCTGCACGACCACCGTGTCGCCGATGCGGATGTCCTTGCGCGCGATCTCGTCCTCGTTATGCAGGGTCGCGTTCTGCACCACGACGCCGCCGACGGTGACGGGATCGAGCTTAGCGACAGGCGTCAGCGCGCCGGTGCGGCCGACTTGGATGTCGATATCGCGCAAGGTCGTGGTCGCCTTCTCGGCCGGGAATTTATGCGCAATGGCAAAGCGCGGCGAGCGCGAGACGAAGCCGAGCCGTTCCTGAAGATCGAGGCGGTCGAGCTTGTAGACGATGCCGTCGATGTCGTAATCGAGGCCCGAACGGCCGCTCTCGATGTCGCGATAGGCGTCAAGCATCTCCTCGACCGAGTGGGTCAACCTGATCAGCGGATTCAGAGGAAAGCCCCAGGCGTGCAGCACCTGATAGACGTCCCATTGCGTCTCGGCAGGAAGCTTCGCCACCTCGCCCCATCCATAGGTGAAGAAGCGCAAGGGGCGCGAGGCGGTGATCGCCGGGTCAAGCTGGCGGAGCGAGCCCGCCGCGGCATTGCGCGGATTGGCGAACACCCTGTCGCCGCGGCGCTCTTGCTCCTCATTTAAGCGCTGGAAGGCGGCGCGGCTCATATAGATCTCGCCGCGGATCTCGAAGGGATCGGGAAATCGCCTCGTCTTGATCAGCTTCGGCACGTCGGCGATGGTGCGCACATTGGCGGTGACATTCTCGCCCTCATAGCCATCGCCCCTCGTGGCGGCCTGAACCAGCTTCCCCTTCTCGTAGCGAATGGTGATGGAAAGCCCATCGATCTTGGGCTCGGCGGTGAAGGCCAAGCCCCCGAGCGACGGAAGGCCGAGGAAGCGGGCGATGCGATCGAGGAAATCGCGCAAGCCCTCCTCATCGAACACGTTGCCGAGAGACAGCATCGGCACGTGATGGATCACCTTGCCGAAGGCCTCGACGGGAGGCGCGCCGACGCGTAAGGAGGGGCTATCGTCACGAATGAGATGGGGAAAGCGCGCCTCGATCTCCCCGTTCCGCGCGCGCAAGGCATCGTAGGCCGCGTCGGAAATCTCCGGCTCATCCTTGCGGTAATAGAGCTCGTCGTGATGGGCGATCTCGGCAGCAAGCCTTGCCAGCTCCGCCGCCGCTTCAATTTCGTCGAGCGCGGAGACCGGCTTCGCCTCTATGGTGTTCTTGGTCTTACTCTTCGTCTTACTCATCGTCTCTTGGTCACGCCGAGCGGTTCATCAGCCTCGCGGCCGCCGCTCGCGCCTCGTCGGTAATGGTTTGCCCCGCAAGCATGCGCGCGATCTCCTCGCGGCGATGCGCCCCTTCGAGCACGCTCACGCGCGTCGCCATGGCCTCGCCCTCGGGACCGTGCACCGCCTCCTTGGCGATCAGCATATGACCGCTCGCGAGCGCTGCGACCTGCGGGGCGTGGGTCACAGCCAGCACCTGGACTCGCGTCGCGAGCGCGGCCAGCCGCTCGCCGACGGCCGCTGCCGTCGCCCCGCCCACCCCTGCATCGGCCTCGTCGAAGATAAGGGTCGGCGCCGAGCCACGCGCCGCGAGCACGACCTTGAGTGCAAGGATGACCCGGGCAAGCTCTCCTCCCGAGGCCACTTTCATCAAAGGGCCTGGCTCTGTGCCGGGATTGGTTCTGACGAAGAAGGCGATGCGGTCAATGCCGCTTGGGCCCCCTTCGGCGAGGGGAACCGTATCTATATGGGTGAGGAAGGATGCTTTTTCGAGCTTGAGCGGGGCAAGCTCGTGGGTCACGTCCTCATCGAGCCTCGCAGCGGCTGCCTTGCGTGCCTTGCTCAAGGAAAGTGCCGCCAATTCATAGGACTTGCGGGCCGAGCTTGCGGCCTTTCCGAGCTCGGCGGCGCGCCCCTCGCTCACGTCGAGCGCGGCAAGCTCGGCTTCGAGCCGCTCCTTCAGCACCGCCAAGTCGTCGACCGAGACTTTGTGCTTGCGCGCGGCGGCGCGCAGGCCGAACAGCCGCTCCTCCACTCTTTCGAGCTCCTTCGGCTCGAAGGATGTCTCAGCCAGCGCTTCCTCGACCTTGTCTCGGGCGGCATTTGTCTCGGTCAGCACGCGCTCAAGAGCCTCGGCGACCGGAGCGAGCAACCCGCTTGCAAGCTGGGTCTGCCGCTCGATGCGCCGGAGTGCTGCGGCAAGTCTTGCCCCGTCGCTCCCCTCTCCTTGCAAGGCATCGAGTGCCTCAGCGAGCTCTGCCGCAATCTTCTCGGCATGCATCATCATCTGGCGGCGGGAGGCCAAGGCCTCCTCCTCGCCAGGCTTGGGGTCGAGCTGGCGGAGCTCGTCAAGCGCGTGGCCTAAATAATCGGCGTTGGCTTGGGAGGCGGCGATCGTAGAAGCGTGGCGCGACCGGGCCTCCTCGGCTTCTTGCCACGCCGAATAGGCATGGGTTACGCGCGCGGTCTCTCCGCTCAACCCGCCAAAGGCATCGACCAGGTCGCGATGCCCGCTCGGGTCGATCAGGGCCCTCTCGTCATGCTGGCCATGAATCTCGACCAGAGCGTGCCCGACCTGCCGCAACAGTTGCGCGCTTACGCTGATGTCATTGAGAAAGGCACGGCTCCTCCCGTCTAAGCCTTGCACGCGGCGGAGGATGACCGCGCCATCGGCCTCGATGCCATTCTCGGCGAGCAGGGCGAAGACGGGATGGGAGGGTTCAAGCTCGAAACTCGCCGTCACCTGACCCTGAGCTGCGCCCCGCCGCACGAGGGAGACATCGCCGCGCGCGCCGAGTGCAAGTGACAGCGCATCAAGCAGAATCGATTTACCGGCGCCGGTCTCGCCGGTGAGCACGAACAATCCAGGGCCGAATTCGAGATCGAGCTTGTCGATCAAAACGATGTCGCGGATCGAGAGCGCCGCTAGCATGACGCAAGGATCAGGCCGGTGGGGCGTTG